>NZ_JBYSXG010000025.1:0-59263 GCF_058782005.1 Sphingomonas sp. FW306-1B-B10E | reverse complement strand
CCCCCCCCCCCCCCCCGCGGCGCAAAGCGCCGCCCTACCCTCGCCAAGCTACGCTAGGCAGCAAGCTGCCAAGCTGCGCCACCTCTCCCACCGGGAGAGGTAGAGAAGCGAAGCGCCACCGAGAGGGACTGACCCATGCCCACCCCCCGCATCCTCGTCGACGCCGACGCCTGCCCGGTAAAGGAGGAGATCTACAAGGTCGCCTGGCGCCACGAGGTCCCGGTGGTGGTGGTAAGCAACCAGCACCTCCGCATCCCAGCCCACCCGTTGCTCACCCGCCAGGTGGTGAGCGACGCCTTCGACGCTGCCGACGACTGGATCGCCGAGCAATCGGCACCCGGCACGATCGTGATCACCGCCGACATCCTCTTGGCCGACCGCGCGCTCAAGGCCGGCGCCCGCGTCCTCGCCCCCAATGGCAAGCCCTTCACCACCAGCTCGATCGGCGCCGCCATCGCCACCCGCGCGATCATGGCCGACCTGCGCGCCGGCGGCGACCAGCTCGGCGGCCCCAAGCCCTTCGCCCCGGCGGACCGCTCGCGCTTCCTACAGGCGCTGGACGCGGCGGTGGTGGCGGTCAAGCGGGGCGGATAACCCGCCTACCGCACGCCGCTTCTAGGAGATGTGACCGAGCCAGGACTCGAACAGCGCGATGCAGATCCAGCCCGCAAATGCGAGAACCGCGACGATGGTCCGCATTCGACTGATTGCGGCTGCTTGGGATCGTCCGAACATGGCGCCGGTGAACAGGCAGAACAGCCCCAACATCAGCAACGCCCGGACCAGCATCCACGCCGCGCCCGAGCGAACCCAATACTCGGTGACGCTATACCCGTCGTCCGCATAGAGCTGTGCCTGTGATGCACCCGCCCAGATGATGGCGGCGACATAGCCAAGCTGTACCAACAGCATCGGTCCAACGACCAGAATGCCGACGATCCAACGTCCCCCGGTGACTGGACGCATCACAACCTCCTGGATTGAGCGGCCAACATATCACGATCGCAGGTGTTTCGAGCATTACAGCTTCGTAAGTCCGCTGGGGGCGGTGAGGAATCGACTACATGCGGAAGCCGCACCGCCGGATCTGCAACAAGGCCGGCCTGCCGAAGGACCTGCGCTTCAACAGCTTTCGAAACGGCGGGGTCACCGAGATCGGCGACGCCGACGTCGACGACACACTCGCAGTGTCCGGTCACAGCAAGCTCGAAACGACTGCGATTTACAACAAGGCAACCAGGCGAAGGCGCGGCGCATCGCGCGGGCCCGGCGCACGCATGTTGCGCCGATCACTGCCAAAGCAACCGCGAATGAGCCACGGGCTCCACACCCGGAAGTGTAGAGCCCGTTTGGAGTGTTCAGGTCAGAACCAGATTGACGCTACGCGTCCACCAGGAAGCAAAACGCCTGCAGCCCATACGAGCTTGCATAGATGCGCTTGCCTTTCCGGGTGATCCACTTGACGCAAATCCGCTTCTTCCCTGGGGGGATGTCGCTGGGATCCACGAGGGGTCTCCGTTAGGCGCGGCCGCTCGTTCTTGCTTCCTTAACCGATACCGCCTACGTGGGCAGCTGACTATGGCCGGTTGAGGATAGCTCACCCTTTTCAGGGGCCGCTTCTGATCCAGGCTTTTACTGAGGGGCGTGGTGCGAGCTGCGCTCCTTTTTTTTGCGCGGACGCCAACGAACAAGATCGTCAACGATGGTGTGGCCGAGAATGCGGGCTCGACGAAGGGCGGCATTCCGGCTGACCCCGAAGGCTTTCATAGCTGCACGGACCGTACGCTTCTTTCGGAATGCGTCCGCCGGCATTAGCAGCGCAGAGGCAAAGTACGTGGCCTGCCACTCCGGGTCGACTTGGCGATCGCGAGCGCGCGAACTGTAGTGATAAACGGGCTGACGCGTATGCATCAGCAGGTGACCGAGCTCGTGCGCGACGGTCATACGCGCACGAGGATCGGCGATTTGAAGCGCGGCGTAGGTGCTAGCGGAAAGAGTGATTTTCGGCTCGAAGTGATCCGTGCGGCCCTCGGCGCCGCCCATATCGCTGTCGAATTCGATGGCGTAATAGGCGCCCGGGTAAATCTCGTCGAGGGCCATCTCGAGAACGGGCTGCATGGCGATGCGCGCACCGGGCGCGACACCAAGCTCCCGGCGAACCAACGTCGCCAGACGCTCAATGTCACGCTCGGTTCGGCGTGCCACGCTCCCGATATGATCAGCCATTGCTTTCATCCTCCAGCATCTCGCGCAACCGCGCCTTCGCCTCGGGCTTCAGACGATTGAAGCTGAGCGCTAAATTCGAAGCCAGTTCGCGGTCCCGTGCCGAGGTGCTCGGCGACAACTCAATGGTGACGGTGCCGACATTTGCCGGCAGCGACTTCGCAGCAGCGCGGCGCAAAGCGTCGCCGTCGCTTTGGTTCAGATCCAGATAGGCAATGACTTTATTCACGAACGCTTCCTTGATCGGCTTCGCGCCCGTTTCCAGCTGGCTCAGGTAGGGCGAGCTGATGCCAAGGTCCTTTGCCATGGTCGCCAACATCAAGCCCTTCTCTTTCCTCTCCTGACGCAGCATCATTCCGAATGGCGTCATGATTCTACTCCTTGATCCGCGTGGGTCTCCTCCAACGCGTCGGATCAGCACGCGTTGCCGATTAGCTATTTAGCAAACCGGCAAAGCAAACGCAAGGGCTGGTGATTTTTTGCGATCCAGCGCGGGTCTAAGAGCGACGCGAATGTCGAAAAAGCATGTCAAGACGCGTCGCAGCCCGAGGGCTACGGACAGCGAAACGATAATCTTTCTAGTGGTTTACGGTGGTGGTTCCGCGGGGACTCGAACCCAGGACCTCTCGATTAAAAGTCGCTTTCTCCGCATGGATTATCGGCGGCTTCGAACGCCTCATGTTAGTAAGCCGTCGGTCGGCTCGCGGCCCAATTGCGATCACCCCATGCTTGCAAAATAGGATTTCACCTGCTTGCCTCAGGCAGTCGGCCATGCCGGCTGCACTCGGGGATCGACGCAATGGGCTTACATCGCAACCTCCAGCCAACACCGCGCGACAGCTTAAACTTCGTCTCAACTTCGCCGCGCGCATTGCCAACCTCCAGGTTGGCAATCGCACAGCCTGGCCAGGCCCGTTTCGCCACCTTTCCCCTCCTACCCGGGACCAAACACCCCCCGCGCGCAGTCTGGGCAAACCCGCGCCAGACGCTAAACTTTCTAAACTTCGCCGTCGCAACTTCGCCGCCGCCGCCCGCCCCGGTTGCCCTGCGCGCCGCCGCTTTCTAAGCTCGTGTCCACATCCAATCGCCGGGGCATTATGCACAGACTGAAGACCGCTCTCCTCGCCGTCACGCTGGCGGCGGGCCTGACGCTACCCGCGCACGCCCAGCGCGCGCCCGCGCCGATCACCCCCGCGCAGGTCCGCGCGCATGTCGATATCCTCGCCGGCCCGGGCTTACGCGGCCGCGGCAGCGCGACCCCCGACGAGGCCGCCGCCGCGGCCTATGTCGCGGCGATGTTCCGCGGCTATGGGCTCGCCCCCGCGCCGGGGATGACCGGCTATATCCAGCCGGTCGATGTGGTCAGCCTGCGGCTCGACGGCGCGCCGGTGCTCACTGCCAACGGTGCGAGGGTCGATGCGCCGATGCTGTTCTCGTCCAACGGCGATCCGATCCGCGGCAAGCTCACCGTCTTCGCCGGCACCGATCCCAAGGCAGCCCCCGCTGCCGACGTGCTGATCGTCACCAATCCCGCGGCCAACGGGCTCCAGATCGCCGGGCAGGTCGACCAGTCCAAGGTCAAGCTCGTCATCGTCCGCGCGACCGACGAGGTGCGCGGCTATTACGACATCATCGGCGCCCGTCCTCGCATGCCCCGCTATATCAAGGGTGAGACGCCACGCCCGCGCCGCAACATCCTCGCGCTCAGCGATGCCGCGTTCGACAAGCTCGCCGCGCAGGACGGCGCCGACATCGCGCTTGAATTGCCCGGGCTGGTCGAGCAGGCGCAGGTCACCACCAATGCGCTCGGCTATCTCCCCGGCACCGATCCCGCCGCGGGCGTGCTGCTGGTCAGCGCGCATCTCGACCATCTCGGGGTGCGCCCCGACGGCAAGGTGATGTACGGCGCCAATGACGACGCCTCGGGCACCGCCGCGGTGCTCGAGCTGGCGCGCAGCCTCGCCGGCAAGAAGCATCGCCGCGGCATCCTGTTCGCCGCTTATGGCAGCGAGGAGGCGGGCGGCTTCGGTGCGCGCTGGTTCGGCGCGCATCCGCCGGTGCCGCTCAGCGATATCGTCGCCAATCTCGAGATCGAGATGATCGGCCAGCAGGACCCCAAGCTCCCCGCCGGCACGATGATGATGACCGGCTATGAGCGCTCGACCTTCGGCGAGACCCTGAAGGCGCACGGCGCCCTGGTCACCACCGATCCCTATCCCGAGCAGAACTTCTTCCAGCGCTCGGACAATTACGCGCTCGCGCTGAAGGGCGTGGTCGCGCACACCGTCTCGGGCTGGGCGACGGTGCCCACCTACCACACCCCCGAGGATACGATCGAGCGGCTCGACCTGCCGTTCATGGCGCGCGCGATCCAGTCGCTGGTCGCGCCGCTGGCGAGCCTGGCGGACAGCAAGGCCAAGCCCGAATGGAAGCCGGGCGGCCGGCCGAGCGAATGACCGCGGGCGAGCTCCAGGATCTGCTGGTCACCGCCCTGGTCCGCCAGGCGGGCGGCACCAAGCGCGACTGGCGCGCGGCGCTGGGCAAGGTCCGCGTCTACAGCGCCGAGACCCACCCGCACTGCAACTGGTCGGTCGCGCCGTCCGGCAGCAACGGCGAGAATGCGATCATCGAGCGCCTGCTCGACGATTTCCGCGGGCGCTATCCGCTGGTGACGGAGTGACCAACTTCCCTCTCCCGTCGGGAGAGGGAGGGGCCCGCTCGGCGCAGCCGAGTGGGAGGGTGAGGGCCAGGCCAGACCCCCACCCCACCCGTCACGCTTCGGCGCGCAACGCCTTCGCCGCCGCGACCATCGCCTCGATCGCCGGCTTCACTTCCGGCCATTTCCGCGTCTTGAGCCCGCAATCGGGGTTCACCCAAAGCTGCTCGGGCCGGAGATGCGCTTGCGCAAGCCGCATCAGCGCGACCATCTCGTCCTCGCCCGGCACCCGCGGCGCGTGGATGTCGTACACCCCCGGCCCGATCGCCCCCGGATAGCGATACGCCGCGAAGCCTTCGAGCAGCTCCATCTGCGACCGCGCCGTCTCGATCGAGATCACGTCGGCGTCCATCGCCCCGATCGCCGGAAGGATGTCGTTGAACTCGGAATAGCACATATGGGTGTGGATCTGGGTGGCGTCGCCCACCCCGGCCGCGGACAGCCGGAAGGCGGCCACCGCCCAGTCGAGATAGGCCTGCCAGTCGCGCTTGCGCAGCGGCAGGCCTTCGCGGAGAGCGGCCTCGTCGATCTGGATCGCCTTGCATCCGGCGGCCTCGAGGTCGGTCACTTCGTCGCGGATCGCCAGCGCGATCTGCTTGCAGCTCTCGGCCCGCGGCTGGTCATCGCGGACGAACGACCAGTTGAGGATCGTCACCGGCCCGGTGAGCATGCCCTTGACCGGCTTGTCGGTGAGCGACTGGGCGTAGCGCCACCATTCGACGGTCATCGGCTCGGGCCGCGAGACGTCGCCATAGAGGATCGGCGGCCGCACGCAGCGCGAGCCATAGGACTGGACCCAGCCATTGACGGTGAACGCAAAGCCCGAAAGCTGCTCGCCGAAATACTGGACCATGTCGTTGCGCTCGAACTCGCCGTGGACGAGCATGTCGAGCCCGACCTCTTCCTGCCAGCGGATCGTGCGCTCGGTCTCCTCCCGCAGAAACGCGTCGTACGCCGCCGCTTCGAGCTCGCCACGGTTGAACCGCGCCCGGGCATTGCGGACCTCGCCGGTCTGGGGGAAGGAACCGATGGTCGTGGTCGGGAAAGCGGGCAAATCGAGCACCGCCGCCTGCGCCGCTGCGCGCTCGGCGATATCCGCCTGGCGCTCGATCATCGCATCGGTCACCGCCGCGGTCCGCGCCGCGACCGCCGGGTTGTGGACCAATGGCGACGCCCGCCGGCTCGCATTGGCCTTGGCCGACGCCGCAAGCTCGGCGGCCACGCTGTCCCGCCCTTCGTTGATCGCCCGCTTGAGCACCGCCAGCTCCTCGACCTTCTGCACGGCGAAGGCCAGCCATTCGGCCACCTCGCCGAGCTTCTTCTCGAGCGCGAGGTCGACCGGCACGTGAAGCAGCGAGCAGGACGGCGCGAGCACCAGGTCGCGAGTCGCCGCGATCGGCTCGATCCGGTCGAGCAGTGCCTCGAGATCGGCGCGCCAGACGTTGCGCCCATCAACCACCCCGAGCGAGAGCAGCAGCGACTTGGGCGCGGCCTTGAGCAACGGATCAAGCTGCTCGAGCGCGCGAACGAGGTCGACATGCAGTCCCGCCACCGGCAACGCCGCGGCGAAGGAGAGATTGTCGCCCAGCCCGCCGAAATAGGTCGCGAGCATCAGTTTGGGTCCCGAGCGCGACAGCTTGGCATAGGCCCGGGTCAGCGCGCGACGCTGCTTGTCGTCGAGGTCGAGCACCAGCACCGGCTCGTCGATCTGCACCCATTCGGCGCCGGCATGGGCGAGCTGGCCCAGGATCGCGGCATAGAGCCCGAGCACTTCATCGAGATAGTCGAACGGATCGACTCCGCGTCCCTTGGCGAGGCTCAGCCACGTCACCGGCCCGAGCAGCACCGGCCGCGTGTCATAGCCCTGCACCTTGGCCTCGCGATACTCGTCGACCACCTTGAGCCGGTTGAGCGCGAGCTTCTGCCCCTCAGCGAGTTCGGGGACGAGATAGTGATAATTGGTGTCGAACCACTTGGTCATCTCGCACGCCGTGACGCTGCCATGGCTGCATCCGGTATCCCCGGTGGTGCCGCGCGCCATCGCGAAATAGGTCGCCAGGCCCGCCTCGCCGTCGGCGCTGCGGTAGCGCTCGGGGATCGCCCCGAGCATGATGCTGGTATCGAGGACATGATCGTAGAACGAGAAGTCGTTCGAGGGCAGCCAGTCGGCGCCGAGCGCCTTCTGCCGCGCCCAGGCGGCGGTGCGCAGCCCCGCACCTGCCTCGAGCAACTCGGCCTCGCTAGACTTCCCTGCCCAATGCGCTTCGAGCGCGTGCTTCAGTTCGCGCCGCGGGCCGATGCGCGGAAATCCCAAGGTAGCAACGGTAGTGGTCATCTTCTTCAACCCCGAAGAGAGGCGAAGCGCCGAGACCAGACGCACGCGCACGCAACCCGGGAACCGGCCGGCACGCAAGCGGCCAATCCGGGCACCCCGCCGGTGGACGTTATCTCGTCGAAGGCAGGTCTCCTGGCTCGCGGGTCAGCGCGGCGGTCCGTCTTCCCGGGGCAAGCCCCAGTGACATGGTTGGACCGCAGCTCGCCGCTTACAGTTGCGGGGGCAGCGCCGGCATCGCACCGGCTTCCCGTCTTAGCTCCGACGCAGGGCGAGCCCCGGACGAAGAACCTTGACCCTCTCCAGATCGCACCGACCCGCGGGGCAGTCAAGCATCATATAAAGAAATCTTTATATGATGCGTCAGCCGAGCATCATCAGGCTGGCATTGCCGCCCGCCGCGGTGGTGTTGATCGAGATCGAAACCTCCTCGACCAGCAGGGTGAGGCTATAGGCATCCGCCTCGGTCAGCGCCGCGCTCGCCGCCGCCTGGACCGGGACGATCGGCCCCGGCTTCGTCGCGAGAGCCTGCAGCAATTCGGTCACCCGGTCCGCGTCGCCCTCGACCAGCGCCGCCGAAACCTCGCCGGCATCGCTCTGGATCCGGGCGCGCACGCTCGGCGGCAGCTCCGCCAGAACGGCGGTCAGACCGGCGTCGGCCTCGACCACCGCATCGTTGCCCGTCGCCAGCGTGGCGGCGAGTTGGTGGAACAGCCCTTCCCGGCTCTCCGGTGCAAGCAGGATCGTGCCGCGCGGATGCAGCGCGTAGACGTTGCGCTCGCCCACCGGCCCCGGAAGCTCGACTTCGCGGCCGAGCGGCGAGGACGCATCGAGCTGCAACGCAAGCATCGCCGCCTGCTTCTCGCCCGCTTGGTCCAGCCAAGCGGCGAGATCGGTCAGCGCCGGATCGACCACCGCCTCGCCGCGTGGCGCCGGCGCCACGTCGCGCACCAGTCGCGGCAGATAGAGCGGCCCACCCGCCTTGGGCCCGGTCCCCGAAAGCCCGCGCCCGCCGAACGGCTGGACTCCAACGATCGCGCCGATGACGTTGCGGTTGATGTAAAGGTTCCCCGCCTTGATCCGGCCGGTGACCTCGGCGATCGTCTCGTCCAGCCGGGTGTGCAGGCCGAAGGTCAGCCCATAGCCCGTGGCGTTGATCGCATCGATCAGCTCGTCGAGCTTTTCGCGCCGGTAGCGGATCACGTGGAGCACCGGCCCGAACACTTCGCGCTCCAGATCGGCGATATTGTCGAGCTCGATGATCGTCGGCGGCACGAAGGTGCCGTGCGCGGTCTCGGGCAGCATCTCCTGCTGCTCGACGCGGCGGCCGCGGCCGCGCATCGCTTCGATATGCTTCTCAATATTCGCCTTCGCCTCGGCGGTGATCACCGGGCCGATATCGACCGCGAGCCGATCGGTATTGCCGATCCGCAACTCGGCGAGCGCACCCCTGAGCATCGCCAAGGTGCGGTCGGCGACCTCCTCCTGCAGGCACAAGATGCGCAACGCCGAGCAGCGCTGTCCCGCGCTGTCGAACGCAGAGGCGATGGTGTCGGCGACCACCTGCTCGGCGAGCGCCGACGAATCGACGATCATCGCATTCTGCCCGCCGGTCTCGGCGATCAGTGGGATCGGCTTGCCGTCGCTCGAGAGTCGCTCGGCGAGCTGCTGCTGGATCAGCCGCGCGACTTCGGTCGAGCCGGTGAACATCACGCCCGCAGTCTCGGGCGCACCGACCAGGGCCGCGCCGATCGTGCCGTCGCCGGGGACCAGCTGAAGTGCATCGGCAGGCACGCCCGCCGCGTGCAGCAGCCGCACCGATTCGGCGGCGATCAGCGGCGTCTCCTCGGCCGGCTTGGCGAGCACCGGATTGCCCGCGACGAGCGCCGCGGCGACCTGCCCCGTGAAGATCGCCAGCGGGAAATTCCAAGGGCTGATGCACACCACCGGGCCGAGCGGCTGCCGGTCGCCGAGCGTCCGCGCCTGGACGGCATAATAGCGCAGGAAATCGACCGCCTCGCGCACCTCGGCGATCGCATTAGGCACCGACTTGCCCGCCTCGCGGACGGTGAGCCCGATCAGCAGCGGCATCCGCGCTTCCATCGCATCCGCCGCGCGCTCGAGCATGACCGCACGTGCGTCGACGGGGACCGCACGCCAGTCAGAGCCCGCGGCGCAGGCAACAGCGTCGCGCGCGGCTTCGGGCGTGACTTCGACCACGCTGCCGACCACGTCGCGATGATCGGCGGGGTTGAGCACGGGACGCTCGCTCCCCTCGCCTACCGCCGCGCGCCACTGGACCGCCGCGCGCCACTGGACCGCCGCGCGCCACTGGACCGCCGCGCTCTCCTGCAGCGCCTCGCTCAGCGCGGCGAGCGCGGTCTCGTTGGCCAGATCGATCCCGGCGGAGTTGCGCCGATCGGGATAGAGCTCGACGGGCAGCGCGATCGCATCGTGCTTGGCGCCCGGCAGCGGCGCGCTACGCACCAGTGCGACCGGATCGACGACGAGTTCATCTATCGACACCGCCGGATCAGCGACACGATTGACGAATGACGAGTTCGCCCCGTTCTCGAGCAGCCGTCGGACCAGATAAGCGAGCAACTTCTCATGCGTGCCCACCGGCGCATAGATGCGGCATGGCCGGCCCAAGCCGTCCGCGCCCACGACTTGCCGATACAGCGGCTCGCCCATGCCGTGGAGGCACTGGAACTCGTAATCGCCGAGCGTAAAATCGGGACCGGCAATCTGGTAGATCGTCGCGAGCGTCAGCGCGTTGTGCGTCGCGAATTGCGGGAAGATCACGTCCTTCGCCGCGAGCAGCTTCCGCGCGCATGCGACATAGGCCACGTCGGTGTGGATCTTGCGCGTATAGACCGGGAAGTCGGCGAGCCCATCGACCTGCGCGCGCTTGATCTCGGCGTCCCAATAGGCCCCCTTGACCAGCCGCACCATGATCCGTCGCCCGGCGCGACGGGCGAGATCGACGATCCAGTCGATCACGAACGGGCAGCGCTTACCATAGGCCTGCACCACGAACCCCAGTCCGTTCCAGCTGGCCAGCGCCGGATCGAGCGCCAGCGATTCGAGCAGGTCGAGCGACAGCTCGAGCCGGTCGGCCTCCTCGGCGTCGATGTTGAAACCGATGTCGTACGACTTGGCGAGCACCGCCAGCGCCTGCACCCGCGGCAGCAATTCGCCCATCACCCGGTCGGCCTGCGCGCGCGCATAGCGCGGGTGCAGCGCCGAGAGCTTGATCGAGATGCCCGGCCCTTCATAGATACCGCGCCCGCCCGCAGCCTTGCCGATCGCGTGGATCGCTCCGGTATAGTCGTCGAAATAGCTCGCAGCGTCCTTGGCAGTCGCGGCCGCCTCGCCGAGCATGTCGTAGCTGTAGCCGAAGCCGCGCGCTTCTTCCTTGCGGGCGCGCTTGAGTGCCTCCGCGATCGTCTCGCCGGTGATGAACTGCTCGCCCATCATGCGCATCGCTAGGTCGACGCCGCGGCGGATCACCGGCTCGCCGGCGCGCGCGATCAACCGAGTGAGCGCGGCGCCCAGCCCCTTGTCGTCGGCGCTCTCGACCAGCCTGCCGGTCACCACCAGTCCCCAGGTCGCCGCGTTGACGAACAGCGAGCGGCTGCCGCCGAGATGCGCGCGCCAGTCGCCATCGGCGATCTTGTCGCGAATCAGCGCGTCGCGCGTCGCATCGTCGGGGATGCGCAGCAATGCCTCGGCGAGGCACATCAAGGCGACGCCCTCCTCGCTCGACAGCGTGTATTCCTGGACGAGCGCCTCGACTCCGCTCTTGGTGCCCTCCTTGCGCAGCGCCGCGATCAGCGCGCGCGCCGTGCTCTCCGCATCGGCGCGAACCACCTCCGGCAAGGTCGCCGCTTCGAGCAACGGCGCGAGGCATTCGGGCTCGGCCCGGCGATAGGCCTGGGTGATCGCGACGCGCAGCGGCGTCTGGGGGCGGATCGGCGGGGCAAAGGCCGCGAAGGCAGAGTTGGTAGGCATGATCCGCCCATAGCCGAAAGGCGAAAGTCGATCTGTCTTACTTTACTCGACCAGACTATGTGGGTGATCCAATTTTAGCCTCTCAAAAGTCGATACGTATGGAAATTCCGCCAAATCCAGTCGATCTGGACGAATATGACCGCAAGATCCTCGCCGTCCTGCGCGAAGACGGCAGGATCACCGTCACCGATCTCGCCCAGCGCATCGGCCTGTCCAAGACTCCGTGCCAGCAGCGACTCAAGCGGCTGATCGAGACGCGCGTGATCCTCGGCTTCACTGCATTGATCGATCCGGCCAAGCTCGCGCTCGATCACGTCGCCTTCGCCGAGGTCAAATTGTCCGACACGCGCGAAAAGGCGCTCGACGAATTCAACGCCGCGGTCCGGCGCATCCCCGAGGTCGAGGAATGCCACATGATCGCGAGCAGCTTCGATTATCTGCTCAAGGTCCGCACCGCCGACATCCGCAAGTACCGAATCGTGCTGGGCGAGCGCATCTCGAGCCTGCCACACGTCGCGAGCACCTCGACCTATATCTCGATGGAGACGATCCGCGAGACCGTTCGGGGCTGAGCCCGCTGCGCAAGGAAGTGGCGGAGAGGGTGGGATTCGAACCCACGGTACCCGTGAGGGCACGCCGCATTTCGAGTGCGGTACATTCGACCACTCTGCCACCTCTCCGCGAGGTCATTTGATGCCGTTGTCGGGGTTTCCGACGAGCGCCACCGGTCGATAGAGCGCGGGCCATTAGCCGAGTCATTTGAGCGACGCAAGCTCCGCGCTTGTGCGGAGGCCAAGAGGCACTAAATTGTTGGCATGTCGCGTACACCCACTCCCAGCCTGCCGCTCGAAGCCGCCGTCCCGATGCCGCCGGTTTCCTCCGCGCGCTTCGCGATCGGCGACGTCGTGCGCCATCGGCTGTTCGATTTCCGCGGGGTGATTTTCGACGTCGACCCGGTCTTCGCCAATTCGGACGAATGGTACGAGGCGATCCCAGAGGACGTCCGCCCGCGCAAAGACCAGCCTTTCTATCACTTGCTCGCCGAGAATACCGAGTCGAGCTACATCGCGTATGTCAGCCAGCAGAACCTCGTCGTCGACGAGAGCGACGAGCCGGTCGACCATCCGGCGATCAGCGGGTTGTTCGAGCGCTATGCCGGCGGCCGCTACAAGCTGAAGCCACATCACCGGCACTGAGCCAACGACCGCGGGCGGCCTTCTGCGCTCCCCTCCCGCTCGCGGGAGGGGTCGGGGGAGGGCCTGGCCGCAAACCGCGCCGCCTGAGGCACCTCCCTCCCCTAACCCCTCCCGCAAGCGGGAGGGGAGTCTGATCAGAAATCGAACGCGATTCGCGAATAGACGAAGCGTCCGTTGAAGCCGAACGGCGAGAAGGACGAATAAGGCAGGAAATAATTGTTCGTGCCGTACACCCCGCCCGCCGGCGCCTTGGTGGGATAGACGTCGAACACATTGTCCGCGCCCACTGCGAGCTGGACGCCCGGCAGCGCCTGGACCCGCACCTCGAGGTCTGTGATCCACTTGGGCTCGAGCCAGTAATCCGCGACGCCCTGCCCTGCCGGGATCGCCAGGTCGGTCGAGCTGCCGGTCGACAGCACCCGGCCATAGCGGTTGGTCCGCACGGTGAGCCCGACCGGCTTCAGGTCCCAATCCAGCGACGCATTGATCTTGTCGCGCGGCTGGCCGTCGGTAAGGCGCAGCGATTCGGAGCGGCCGAACACGATCAGCCCGGGCAGCGACGGCAGCGAGGCGCGATCGGTGATCTTGGTCTGGTTGTGGTTGTACCCCGCCGACAAAGTGAAGCGTCCCGCGCCGAAATCGGGCACCTTGTAGGTCGCGACGACGTCGACGCCCTGGGTGCGCGTGTCGACGCCGTTGACGAAGAAGCGCGCCGACGTGGCGTTGGTGATCCCCGCGCCGGTCAGCAAGGCGACCACCGCCGCGCCGCTCAGCGATTCGCTCAGCACCACGCGGTCGCGGATCTTGATGTTGTAATAGTCTGCGGTGAGCGTGAGCCCCGGCACCAGCGAAAACACCACGCCCGCGCCGAGATTGGTCGACTTCTCGGGGTTGAGGTCCTTCGCGCCGAGCGCCCGCGACACCGGATCGGAGACCGCGAAGGTGCCGGTTTCGATCAGATTGCCGCCGGTGAACACCGTGGAGGTCGCCGTGAAATATTGCTGTGCCAAGCTCGGCGCGCGGAAGCCGGTCGAGGCCGAACCGCGAATGGCGATGCCCTGCACCGGCTCGAGCCGCGCCGCGACCTTGCCGTTCCAAGTGTCGCCGAAGTCCGAATAATGCTCGTAGCGCCCGGCAAGCTGGACCGACAGGAAGTCGGTCACGTCGGCATCGGCCTCGGCATAGCCGGCCCAGCTATTGCGCGACACGTCGGTGGCGTTGTTCGGGCGGAAGCCCGGAAACACCTGCGATCCGCCCGCGGCGTTGAACGGCGCGGCGGAGAACGGCCCGTTGATGTAGCTCGCGACGTCACCCGCGACGATCTTGTAATTCTCGTTGCGATACTCGCCGCCGAACGCGATCCCGAACGATTGCAGCCCGGCAAAGTCGAACTTCCGGCTCAGGTCGAGATTGACCACCGTCTGCCCCGAGCGCAGCCCGCCCGCATAGAAATTGCGCGGGCTGTTCGCCGCACCGAGCGAGACGTTGACGCTGTTGGTCACCTTATAGTCGAGCTGGTTCGAGCCGTAGACCACCGACAGATCGCCGGTGAACCCGCCGATATCGCCGCGGATGCCCACCGCGCCCGAGACGTCCTCGACCTCGGTAGCGATGTACGGGAGATAGCCGTCGGCGAAGATCGGCACGAACGTCGTCGTCGAGGCCGACCAGTCGCGGTTGCGGACGTCATTAGCGCGACGATAGAAGCCGCCGCCCGAGGCGTCGCGAATGCCATAGCTGCCGAAGGCGTAGAGTTCGAAGCCGCCGCCCAATTCATAGCCGGCATTGGCGAACAAATTGTAGTCGATCGCCTCGCCGTCGCCATAGCGGTGGGTAAAGCGGTCGATCGTCAGCTCGCGTGGATCGCCGACGGTCAGATACTGACGGCGCGGATCGGCGCCCGAGCGGTTGGTCGGGTCGCGGTCGCGGAACTGCGCGGTGAGGTTGAGATAGCCGCCCTTGCCGACCGGCAGCCCGAAATTGGTCGCCAGAGTCAGCGTGTCGCCGTCGTGCCGCTCGCGATCGCCGTCGGTGTTGAGCTGGAGAATGTCGTTGGTCACGCCGCCGGGGGTGAGCACGGTCGGGATGCCGCCGCTATTCGCGACTCCGGTCACGTCGCCCACGCCGTCCATCGAAGTGAGGTACTTGCCGTAGGTGATGCTCGCCCGCGCGCCTTCGCTGCGGCGCAGCTGGAGGTTGATAACGCCGGCGATCGCGTCCGAGCCGTAGAGGGACGACGCGCCGTCGCGCAGGATCTCGACTCGGTCGATCGCGATCGCGGGGATCTCGTTGAGATCGACCGCCGACGAGCCGCGGCCGACCGAACCGTTGAGGTTGAGCAGCGCCGACTGGTGCCGTCGCTTGCCGTTGACCAGCACGAGCACTTGATCGGGCGCAAGTCCGCGCAGGGTGGCGGGGCGCTGCGAATCGGTGCCGTCGACCAGCGAGGGCTGCGGGAAGTTGAACGAAGGAACGAGATCGCGCAGCACGCGGTTGGTCTCGGTCGCACCCGATTTGGTCAGTGCCTCCCCGCCGATCACATCGACCGGGACCGGGCTGTCGGCGACGCTGCGCTCGGCGACGCGCGAGCCGGTGACGACGATTTCCTCGCCACCCGTCTCCTCGGCCACGGGAGCCGCGGCAGGATCGACGGTCTGCGCCGCGGAGGAACCGGCAAAGGCGATCAGCGACGCGCCGGCGAGAAACGAAATACGTGCAAACATGGGCTACTCTCCTGGAAGCCTCAGGTACATCCTACCCTGATTCCAGCAAGATACGCGGCGGCACCTTCAGAACGAAAGTGCAACCTCCTCCAGTTCGATATAGATTTTCTTCTCGATACAGGCGGGACATGGCCGCCTGAGCAAAAGTCAAAGAATCGCACCACTGGCGGTTGACTTCCGCACCCTCTTCCCTTAGCTGCGCCCTTCCTCCTGCCGGGGCAACCCTTGGCGGGCACATGCTTTTGTTAGAGAAGAGACCCATGTTCGCTATCGTGCGCACGGGCGGCAAGCAGTATCGCGTCGCCGCCGGAGACAAGATCGTCGTCGAGAAGCTCGAGGGCGAGGCCGGCTCGTCGATCACGCTGGGCGACGTCCTGCTCGCCGGCGAAGGCAGCGAGCTGAAGTCGGTCGAGGGCCTCACGGTCGCCGCCGAGATCGTCGCGCAGGCGAAGGGCGAGAAGGTCATCGTCTTCAAGAAGCGCCGCCGGCATAACTATCGCCGCAAGAACGGCCATCGCCAGAACCACACGATCCTGAAGATCACCGCGATCGGTGCCCAGGAAGAGAAGAAGAAGGCTGCGCCCAAGGCGAAGAAGGCCGACGCTGCTCCCGCGACCGCGGAAGCTCCGGCTGCCGAAGCATAAGCGCAAGTTCGAGGAGTATAGCAAATGGCACATAAGAAAGCAGGCGGCTCTTCGCGCAACGGTCGCGACTCGGCAGGCCGTCGTCTCGGCGTCAAGAAGTTCGGCAGCGAAGCAGTCGTCGCCGGCAACATCATCGTGCGTCAGCGCGGCACCAAGATTTATCCGGGCGTGAACGTGGGCATGGGCAAGGACCACACCCTTTTCGCGCTTACCGACGGCCGCGTGTCGTTCAAGGTCGGCAAGCTCGGCCGCAAGTTCTGCTCGGTAGACCTTATTGCGGAAGCAGCCGAATAACATCGGGTAACCGGACGGGTTGCCCACCAGGGTGGCCCGGGTCCGGCGAACGGACCAGCTGAAAAGGGAGACGGGCCACCCCGGCTCCCTTTTTTATTGCTCCCTCGAAATGCGGCTGCAAACTGGGTGTCACAGGGACACGCCAGGGGCACCGCAAGACCGAGGAGACTGGTCATGTTCGTGCGTACGCAGAGACTGACGTTGCGGCCCGGCTGGCGCGAGGACGCCCCCGAGCTGGCCCGGGCAATCGGGCATGAGAGCGTGGTGCGCAATCTCGCCCGCGCGCCCTGGCCCTATACCGAAGAAGCCGCCGAGAGCTTCGCCGCGAGCTTCGAAGACGCGACGGAGCCGAAGTTCCTGATGTTCGAACATCAGGACGGCGTGGTGCGGCTGATCGGCTGCATCAGCATCGACGCTGTGCGGGACGAGCCGCACGAGCTCGGCTATTGGATCACGCCCAGCGCCTGGGGGCGAGGCTATGCCACCGAAGCCGGGGCTGCGGTCCTCCGCACGGCGCAGGCAATGGGCATACGCCGCGTCACCGCCTGTCATTTTCTCGACAATCCGGCGTCGGGGCGCGTGCTGCGCAAGCTCGGGTTCCGCGCGACGGGCCGGGTCGTACCGATGTACTCGCGCGGTCGCGGTGAAGCCGTGTCCGCGGCGCGCTTCGAGATCGACCTCGTCGAGACCGGCACCGTCGACAATGACCCGCGAGCCCGCATGGCGGCGTGACCCAGGTCACGTCGCCGGCAATCGCATGTACTGTGCCACGGTCGCGAAAGTCGCGCGCATTCCGCGCTTTCGCCGCTGCGTGTCCTCCCCTAAGCCGGAGGTTTCAGGGGCAAGAGTAATTTTCGGCCGATGGCATCCAGTGCACGCAAGCGTCTGTCACCCGAGGAATCGCGCGATGCCGCGCTGGAGGCCGCGCGCGCCCTGCTGCTCGAAGCCGGCCCGCAGGCCGTCACGCTCAAGGCCGTCGCAGCGCGGATCGGGCGCACCCATGCCAATCTACTTCACCATTTCGGCTCGGCCGCGGGATTGCAAAAGGCGCTCGCCGCCAACATCGCCGACAGCGTCTCGGCCAAGATCGTCGCGGCGGTGGTGCGCGCGCGCGGCGAGGATCACGATCCGCGCGAGGTTGTCGACCTGACCTTCGACGCCTTCGGCAAGGGCGGTGCCGGCGCGCTGGCGAGCTGGATGATCCTCAACGGCAATGAGGACGCGCTCGACCCGATCCTCGAGGCGATCCACCGCCTGGTCGACGAGATCAGCGCCGATGCGATGGACGCGCATCTGCTTCGCGAGGAAACACTCCAGCTCACGCTGATGGCGCTGGGCGACGCCTTGCTCGGCGGACCGATGGCCCGCGCAGTCGGCCTGCCGCGCGAACGCGCCCGGGAGATCGCCACCGAGCAATTGCGGCATTCGGTGACCAAGGCGGGCTAGGCTGCCCGCTTTCATCGGGGGCAAAGTTTAGAAAGTTGCGTTTCTGGCGCACGTTTGCCCGGTTGCGACTGGAAAGCGCCCGGTTTGCGACCGGAAAGCGCCTGCTTGGCGACACCGACGCTACTTCCGCGCGCCACCAAGGTCACACTGACGCGACGATATCGCGACGCCGAGGTCACGCCGATGCGCGCCGCTGGCGGATCGAATGACAGTATCAAAGAGCGGCCCGACGAGTCTGGCAGGCGCGAGCCAATCAGACGAAATCCTACATTGCAAGGGCGGCTACGCCGCCTGCTGCGCCGCCCTGCGCGCCTCGAAATCCACCGCTTCATCGACGGCACGGCCCAGCGACGCCATCGTGAACGGCTTGCGCAGCACCGCGCGGCCGCCGAACAGCTCGGCATCCGCCTCGCCGGCGAAACCGGTGACGAACAGCACCGCGACGCCGTCGAGCTGGTCGCCCAAACCGGCGATCATCTCTGGCCCGGTCTGTCCGGGCATCAGCACGTCGGAGATGATCAGGTCGATCCGCGGCATCATCGTCACCGCGGCCGGAGCCGCCAGCGGATCGGGGCACGAAGTCACCCGGTGCCCCAATTCCTGGAGCGCGCTCACCGTCGCCCCCAGCACGCGCGGATCGTCCTCGACGACGAGGATGTCGAAGTTCCGTGCGGGCGGCACTTCCTCCACTGCCACGATCGGCGTCAGCGCCGGTGCCGGTGCCGGCGCCTCCGCAGTCGCGCTCGCCGGCTCGCCCTGGTGGCGCGGCAGGTACAGCGTCACGCGGGTGCCCTCGCCCGGCGCAGTGTCGATCGCGATCTCGCCGTCCGACTGGCGGACGAATCCGAAGATCTGGCTGAGCCCGAGCCCGGTGCCCTTGCCCACCGGCTTGGTGGTGAAGAACGGCTCGAACACGCGATCGGCGACTTCGCGCGACATGCCGCAGCCGGTATCCGCCACGCTGATCGTGACATAGTCGCCCGCCGGGCATTCGCCGACTTCCTCGGCGGCCAGGGTGCGCCCTCCGGTCGCGATCGTCAGCGTGCCCCGCCCTTCCATCGCGTCGCGCGCATTGACCGCGAGGTTGAGCAGCGCGTTCTCGAGCTGGTGACGGTCGACCCAGACCGTCCAGCCCTTGCCGGCGTCCTCGGTTCGGACTTCGATCGTATCGCCCAAGGTACGATCCAGCAGGTCGGACATCCCCGCGATCAACGCGCCGCCCTCGACGGCTTCGGGAAGCAGGGGCTCGGAGCGCGAGAAAGCGAGCAGCCGCCGGGTCAGTGCGGCGGCGCGATTAGCGCCCTCCATTGCATTCTCGATATGGAGTTGCGCGTCGGGACCGCCGCTGTGCAGGTGCCGCTTGGCGAGTTCGAGCCCGCCCAGAACGACCGCGAGCATATTGTTGAAATCGTGCGCGATCCCGCCGGTGAGCTGGCCCACCGCTTCCATCTTCTGGACCTGGCGGAGCTGCGCCTCGGCCTGTGCGCGGACCTCGGCTTCGGCACGGAGGTCCGCGGTCGCCGCATCGACCGCGAGCTGGAGCTCGGCGGCGCGCTCGCGCTGCGCGGTCGCCTCGGCATCGGCGGCGGCGCGCTCGCCCTCGGCGGCGATCGCCAGCCAGCCGAGCAGCACCGCGCCGACCACGATCATCACCCCGAACACCATCAGGATGCGCGACGCGAAGCTCGAATTGTCGATCAGGTCGCCCGCGGCGCGCGTGCGGTCACGCAGCAGCAGCCGCTCGCTGTCGACGACGCGGGCGAGTAGCATCTCGACATTCTGCCGCGCCGGGCTCTGCCGGACGCGGTAATAGCTGCCCCAGGCGTCCTTGTGGCGGCCATAGGTCGAATAGAGCGCGGTCTCGGCGAGCTCGCGGCCGCGCGCCTCGAAGGCGCTGCGCAGCTGCGCGATCTGCGCTTGTTGCCGCGGACTGTCGCGGGTGAGCTGCTGAAGCCGGGTGAGCTGCTCGCCCGCGCGGCCCCATTGGGCAGAATATTGCTGGCCCAGCGTCTTGTCGGCGCTGACCACATAGCGCCCCAAGGCCGCCTCGGCTGCCGAGATCGCGCCCGAGAGCTGATTGGCGCGGATGACGACTTCATAGGTATGCTGCTGGCGCGCGACGGCGTGGTCGCGCTCCTTGTCGGTGCGCTGCTGGAGGACGATGATCGCGGCGAGGACGCCCAGCCCGAGCAGCGCAAGCAGGCCCAGCAACAGCAGGCGCCAGTTGGTAACGCGACGAACGCGCTCCAGCGCTATACCCTGCCCCTCACTCATATCTGGAATTTAGGAAGGGTTTACCAAGGAAGGAAGCAAATCCTTTCGGCTCAGCCGATCACGCCCACGCTTCGGCCCGCAGCGCGGAACATTTCGAGGATTCGTTTCACCTGCTCATCGCTGTGTTCGGCGCAGAGCGAGCAGCGCAGCAAATAGGTACCGGCCGGGGTTGCGGGCGGACGCGCCATGTTGACGTAGAGCCCGCCGTCGAGCAGCGCCTGCCACATCGTCACTGCCTGCGCCTGGTCCTCGAGGATCACCGCGATGATCGCGCTGTCGGGGGTCTCGGTGCCGAGCTTGAAGCCCATCTCCTTGAGCCCCGCGTGCAGATTGCGGGCGTTTTCCCAGAGATGCGCGCGCTTGTTGTGCGCGAACTGGAGCTTACGGATCGACGCAGCGGCAGTCGCCACCACGCTCGGCGGCAGCGAGGCGGTGAAGATGTACGGCCGGCAGGCCAGCCGGATCGCCTCGAACTTGGGGTGGTTCGACACGCAGAAGCCGCCGACGGTGCCGACCGACTTGGAGAAGGTCCCGACGATGAAATCGACATCGCCCTCGCAACCCTGCGCCTCGTATACGCCGCGGCCATTGGGGCCGTAGAACCCCATCGAATGCGCCTCGTCGCTGAGCACCATGGCGCCGTGCTTCTTGGCGACCGCGACCATCTCCTTGAGCGGCGCGACGTCGCCGAGCATCGAATAGACGCCCTCGAGCACCACCAGCTTGCCCGCATCCTTGGGCAGCCGGCCGAGGCGCTTGTCGAGATCGGCGATGTCGTTGTGGCGAAAGCGGACGATCTCGGCATAGCCCTGCTTGCAGCCGTCATAGATCGAGGCGTGGCTGTCGGCGTCGAGGATGACGTACTCGCCCTTCCCCGCCAGCGTGCTGATCATGCCGAGATTGGCCATGTAGCCGGTCGAGAAGACGATCGCGCCGGTGGTGCCGTAGAATTCGCGGAGCGCCTGCTCGACCTCCATATGGTCGCGGAAGGTGCCGTTGAGCATGCGGCTGCCGTTGGTGCCCGAGCCGAACTGGTCGAGCGCGTCCTTGCCGGCCTGGATGACGTCCGGGTCGAAGGTCATACCCATGTAATTGTAGGTGCCGAGCAGGATCGTGTCCTTGCCCTTGATCACCGCCTCGGTCGGCGACTTGACCTGGTCCATCACGATCGCGAACGGATCGGTGACGCCGCTGTCGAGCAGCGCCTGGCGCTCGGCGATGAGCCCGTCGAACTTGCTCATCAGGTCGCGCTCGGGGGCGACCGGCTGCGGATCCTGCGGCAGCTTCTCGGCGGTGTCGATCGCGTCAGTCATCTCATCATCTTCCCAAAACCCGTTCGTGCTCAGCGTGTCGAAGCACCGTCCCTCTTTCTCCGGCATCGTCAGAGGAAAAACGGCCCTTCGACAAGCTCAGGGCGAACGGGGAAACCTCAGCCCTTCAGCTTCTGCACCGCATCGACGAGCTGGCCGACATTCTCGATCTCGGCCTGCATGTTCATCGTGATGAGGATGTCGAACTCGTCCTCGATGGCGGCGACGAAATCCATGACCGTGAGGCTGTCCCATTCGAGATCGCCGGCGAAGGTCGTGCTGTCGCTGAGCGCCACGCCCTTCTTGTTGAAGGGCTCGATCTGGGCCTTGATCGTCTCAAAGGTTTCGGCGCGGTCGCTCACGGTCGTTCCTTGGCAAGTGAAGCTCGCCGCCTGCCAAGCAAATGCGGCGGGCGTGGGGCGCGCCCTATAGCAGCCCTTGCGGAGGTTGCCATGCCGGAGTTGCGGTCCGCGACCTGACGGGCGGGCGCACGTGGTGACCCGGAGAGGATTCGAACCTCCGACCTCTCGATTAGGAATCGCTTGCTCTATCCTGCTGAGCTACCGGGCCACGCCGCCGCTGGTACAAAGCGGCGCAGCGAGGGTCAATTGCACTGCTCGGGCGGCACCACCGGCACGAGCAGGGGCGCGACCGGCACGCCCTCCTCGGCCAGTTCCTGCGCCTGTTCGGGGGTCGCCTGGCCATGGATCTGCGCGCTGGGCTCGTCGCCGAGATGCATCGCGCGCGCCTTGTCGGCGAAGGCGGTGCCGACCCACTCCGACTTTTCGAGCATCTTCGCCTGCGCGGTGGCGATCATCGCCATCGCCGCCTTCATCACGTCGGGAGGCGGCGGAGTACCGGAAGGCGCCGCCGGCGCCGGCGCGTTGCTCCGATTGCCCTTGGCCGCGACATTGGGGGCCATCACGGCCTTGGCGACCTTGCCGCTGCCGCATATCGGGCAGGCGACCAGCCCGGCCGCCTGTTGCTCGGCATAGGCCGCGCTCGAGCCGAACCATGCCTCGAAGACATGGCCGTCGCCGCATTTGAGATCGAAGACGATCATAACACCTCGACCGGCGGGATCGCGCGGCGATGGCGCAGCACCGGCACGCGGCCGCGTGCCGCCTCGGTCCGCGCCGGGTCGATCTCGGCGAAGCCGAGGCCCGCCGGCTCGCCCATGTCGAGCAGCATGTCACCCCAGGGATCGGCGACCAGCGAATGGCCATAGGTCTCCCGGCCGTCCTCGTGCACGCCGGTTTGCGCCGCCGCGATCACGAACGCCGCCGCCTCGATCGCGCGTGCGCGCAGCAGCACCTGCCAGTGCGCCGCGCCGGTCGGCCGAGTGAACGCCGCCGGCACTGCCAGCAGCGTCGCGCCGGCATCGCTCAGCGCGCGGAACAAGTCGGGGAAGCGCAGGTCGTAACAGATCGCCAGCCCGAGCACGCCGAGCGGGGTCTGCACCGTCACCGCGCGTTCGCCCGGCGCATAGCTGTTCGATTCGCGCCAGCTCTCGCCGGTCGGCAAGTCGACGTCGAACAGATGCATCTTGTCGTAGCGCGCGCGGATCGCGCCCGAATCGTCGATGACGAAGCCGCGATTGGCGAGCTTGCCGTCGCCGCGCAGCACCGCGAGGCTGCCGAGATGAACCCAGATGCCCTGCTTCGCCGCCGCCTCGCGCACCGCGGTGAGCACGCGATCCTCGTCCTCGTGGACCAGGGATCCGGCCGCACGGTCGCGATCGCGGTCGAGCAGCCCGGACATTTCCGGCGTGAACAGCATCGCTGCTCCGCCCGCTCTGGCCTGCTCCACGCCCTCGACCAGGATGCGCGCATTCGCCGCGGGATCGATCCCGCTGGTCATCTGAAGCAAAGCTGCCTTCATGCGGCCAGCAATGGGTCCAGTCCGCCCTGCCGGTCGAGCGCGGCAAGGTCGTCCGATCCGCCGATATGCCGGTCGTCGATGAAGATCTGCGGCACCGTGGTGCGGCCGTTGGCGCGCTGGATCATCTCCTGGCGCCGCGGTCCGCCCATGCTGATGTCGACTTCCTCATACTCGACCTTCTTCGAATCGAGCAGCGCCTTGGCGCGGGTGCAATAGGGGCAGAACGCCTTGGTGTAGATTTCGATCTTGGCCATTTGCGCCTCGAATTGGGGACCCGGCGGCGCTTGTCAATCCAGCGCCGCGTCTTCCAGAACGCGCGCCCAGCACAGAAGGATCACTTTGTCCGCACCGCCGCGCTTGAGAGTGCGCGCGCAGGCGCCCGCGGTGGCGCCGCTGGTATGGACATCGTCGACCAAGACGACGGTCTTCCCGGCGAGCTTCGGCCGGGCATCCTGCGCCAGCGCAAACGCGCCTGCCACTGCGCTTGCCCGTCCGCGCAGGCCGAGGCCGCGCAGCACCGGCGTCGCCTTCACCCGCCGCAACAGCCGCACATCCGCTGGCACGCCGCAGATCCGTGACAGTGCGGTGGCGATCAGCGCCGCCTGGTTGAACCCGCGCGACCAGAGCCGCCAGCGATGCAGCGGCACCGGCACCAGCAGCTCGGCATCTGCCGGCATCAGTCGCGCCATCGCGCGCGCCATCGTCTCGGCGCAGGCGAGCCTTCCCGAATATTTGAGCTTGAGCGCTACGTCCCTGGCCACATCGCCATAGGCCACCGCCGCGCGCACGCCGTCATGCGGCGGCGAATCGCCGAGGCATTCGCCGCAGACCGCGCCCTCGCCGCGATCGAATTCGAACGGCAGCTGGCAGCGTGCGCACCAGGGCGGCCCGAGGAAGCGCAGGCTCCCCCAACAGCTGGCGCAGAAACGATGATCCGCTGCGGTCACTTCACCACATCCCGGGCAGCGCGGCGGCAACGCGAGATCGGCGAGCCGTGCAAGGGAAGCGAGCGCAGCCATGCCGCTCCTTGTCGCGGGCGCAGCCACGCTGCACAAGCCGCATGTGCCCGACTCCGAAATCTCCGAAATCTTCGCCCGCGACCTCCGCCGCCGCCGCCGCGACCGTGCCGCGCCCGGCTATGCCGGCTTCGCCTTCCTGCGCGAGCATATGCTCGAGGGCCTGCTCGAGCGGCTCGACGCCGTGAAACGCGATTTTCGCGACGTGCTCGACCTCGGCAGCTTCGCCGGCGGCTGGGATATCAACGGCGCGCGCATCGCCCGGCTCGATGCCGGCTTCGGCTTCGCCAAGGCATCCGGCGGCGTCCAGGCCGACGAGGACCGCCTGCCCTTCGCCGACGCGTCGTTCGACCTGATCGTCTCGGTCGGCGTGCTCGACCAGGTCAACGACGTCCCCGGCGCGCTCGCACTTGCGCGCCGCGCCTTGCGTCCCGATGGCCTGTTCCTCGCCGCCTTTGCAGGAGCGGGTTCGCTCGCGACCCTGCGCGCGTGCCTGCGCGAGGCCGAGGCCGAGCGCCCCGCTGCGCGCTTCCATCCGCAGATCGACGTGCGCGCCGGCGGCGACCTGCTTTCCCGCGCCGGCTTCGCGCTGCCCGTCTCCGATGTCGAGACCTTGGTGGTGCGCTATGCCGGCCTGCCCAATCTGCTGCGCGACCTGCGCGGCATGGCCGCGACCAATCTGCTCGCCGACCCCGCACCGCTCACCCGCGACACGCTCGTCCGGGCCTCCGCCGCCTTCGCCGATCGCGCCGAGCCCGACGGCCGGACGCCTGAGCGCTTCGAGATCGTCTATCTGACCGGCTGGGCGCCCGATCCTTCGCAGCCCAAGGCTGCGCGCCCGGGAAGCGCGACGGCGTCGCTCGCGGACGCGCTGAGCAAGCGGCCGCGCTAGAGCAACCGCTCCAGCGCATCGACCAGCGGCACGTCTGCCGGCGGCATCGGCAGCGTCCGCATCTCGGCCGGGCGCACCCATCGCAGCGCAAGCGCGTGCCGCGGCTCGGGTATCCCGGTCCACGTGTGTACCTTGTAGAGCAGCAGGAGCAGGTGCCGCGCCTCGAGCCCCTCACTGGCGAAGGCGATCGGCGCCATGGCATCCACGGGAATGCCGATCCCCAGTTCCTCGGCCAGCTCGCGCGCGAGCGCGGCCTCGGGCACTTCGCCCGGCTCCACCTTGCCGCCGGGGAATTCCCACAGGCCGGCCATCGGCTTGCCCGCGGGGCGTTGCTGAATCAGCACTTTGCCCTCGCCATCGACCAGCGCGGCCGCGACGACCAGCAATAGTCCGGAGACGGCGTTGGGCACTTCGTTAACTCTCATTGCCTAGTTCCGCCCCATCCTGTGGAGGAGAAGTGGGCGGTATGCGAGCCCTTGTTGAGACGGTTCGTCGCCTGATCCGCAATTCGAAGGCGGCGACGGCGATCGAATATGGCTTGATCTGTGCGTTGATCGTGCTCGCCATCATGGCGGCGCTGATCGAGGTCGGCAACGTGACGACCGGCATATGGAACAACGTCAGCACCAAGGTCCAGACCGCGAGCTAAATACGGTTAATTGCTACGTAATTGCCCGATTTAGCCGTTTATTTACTTCCCTTCCCTAGGAACGTTGATGCCGTACCGGATCTCCGGGCCGGCCGGGTGAATGAAGTACTTCCGAACGTTGGAGACCGGTTATGCAGAAGATTCGCAACTTCGTTAAGAATTCCAAGGGCGCCACCGCGATCGAGTACGGCCTGATCGCCGCTCTCATTGCCGTCGCCGCAATCGCCGCGATGCAGGGCCTGGGCAACCAGCTCAACAAGACCTTCACGAACGTTTCGTCGAACATGAAGGTCGGCTAAGCCTTTCGGCTTCTAGCTACGCGAAGGGCGGCGGAACCTCGGTTCCGCCGCCCTTTTCGTTTGCGATAGTCAAAGGTCACGGAAGCGGTTCATACGCCTCCGATATTTTCGCCTCAGATGCGGCCCATCGCGAGAAACTTCGCGCGCCGCGCCTGACGCAGCGCCTCGGGCGGCAGGCCGTCGAGCCCGTCCAGCGCCTTCTCCACCGCATCGCCGAGCGCCAGCACCGCCGCGCCGGGATCGCGATGCGCACCGCCCAGCGGCTCGGCGATGATCCCGTCGATCACCTTGAGCTCCTTGAGGTGCTGCGCGGTGACCTTCATCGCCTCGGCGGCATCGGCGGCCTTGTCGGCGGTGCGCCACAGGATCGACGCGCAGCCCTCGGGCGAGATCACCGAATAGACCGCGTGCTCCATCATCAGCACTTCGTTGCCCGCGGCCAGCGCCACCGCACCGCCCGAGCCGCCCTCGCCGAGGATCGTCGCGACCAGCGGCACGCCGAGGTTGAGGCACATCTCGGTCGAGCGTGCGATCGCCTCGGCCTGGCCGCGCTCCTCGGCCTGCACCCCCGGGAAAGCGCCCGACGTGTCGACCAAAGTCAGCACCGGTAGGCGGAACTTGTCGGCCAGCCGCATCAGCCGGATCGCCTTGCGATAACCCTCGGGCTTGCCCATCCCGAAATTGTGCTTGAGCCGGCTGGCGGTATCGTCGCCTTTCTCATGCCCGATCACCATCACCCGGCGTCCGCGGAAGCGCCCGAGCCCGCCGATGATCGCGTCGTCGTCGGCGAAGGCGCGGTCGCCGCCCAGCGGCATGAAGTCCTCGATCAGCCCGGCGACATAATGCTTGAAGTGCGGTCGCTCCGGATGCCGCGCGACCTGGGTCTTCTGCCAGGGCGTGAGCTTGGCGTACGTGTCCTGGAGCAGCTTCTCGGCCTTGACCTGAAGCGGTCCGATCTCCGCCTGGATGTCTACCGCACCGCCCTCGGCAGTGCGGCGCAGTTCGTCGATCCGGCTCTGCAGCTCGGCGATCGGTTTCTCGAAGTCGAGGAAGGTTGCCATCGCTGGCGGTTAGGACGCGCCGCGCTTTGCGTCAACGAGGACCGCCCGCACCTCGTTCGTGCTGAGCCTGTCGAAGCACCGTTCTTCTATCTGCGCCATCAAAGAAGAACGGCCCTTCGACAAGCTCAGGGCGAACGGGATGAAGGCTTGGCGCTCAGCGCCTCTCCCAGCGGGTGTCGCGCATTGACCAGTTCGACCAGTCGCTTGCTGTCGACATGGGTGTAGATCTCGGTCGTCGCGATGTCGGCATGGCCGAGCATCGCCTGGAGGGCGCGCAGGTCGGCGCCGCCTTCGAGCAGATGCGTCGCGAAGGCGTGGCGCAGCACGTGCGGGCTCACGCGGTCGGGCGGGATCCCCGCCTCCGCGGCCAGCGCGCGGACCAATTGGTAGAGCCGCACCCGCGACAGATGCGCCTTGCCCGACGGGAACAGCCACGGCCGCCCGACCGCGACATGTTCGCGCCACGCCGCCACCGCCGCGCGCGCACGGTCCGAGATGGGCACCAGCCGCTCGCGCCCGCCTTTGCCCTTGAGGATCAGATAGGGCCGGTCGGGTGCCACTGCGTTGCGCGGCAGCGACACCAATTCGGTCGCGCGCAGCCCCGATCCGTAGAGCAGTTCGATCAACGCCGCGAGGCGGAGGTCGAGCGGATCGGCGGGCACCTGTGCCTGGCGTGCCGCGATCACCGCGAACAGCGCGTCGACATCCTCGATGCTGAGCACCTTGGGCAGTGCCCGCGTCGTCCCAGGGCGCGGCAGCGCGGCGCTCGGATCGTCCTGGCGCAGCCCTTCGTCGGCGAGAAATCCGAAGAATCGCCGGAGCGCCGCCGCCTTGCGCGCCACGGTCGAGCGCGCCAGCGCCTGCCACTCGCCCGCTAGCCGCTCGATCTCGCCCGGCCCCGCGGTGCCGAGCCGGCCCTCAAGCAGCTCGGAGGCGAGCCGCAAATCGGTGCCGTACGCCGCGATCGTGTTTCCCGCCGCGCCCGCCTCGGCCTGCATCATCTCGAGAAAGCGCTCGATCAGCGCGCGGTCGGCAGCCTGGGTCAAGCCGACCGCGTGACCGCCTCCACGGCGATCATCCGCGCATAATTGGCCATCCCCGCCGCGCGCATCGCCGCGACGATGTGGAACAGCGCCTCGGGCGCGACATAATCCCAGCTAACCGACTGCATGCCGATCCCGGCGAGCAGCGCCACCGTCGCCGGCTCGCCGCCCTCGCCGGCGGCATCGATCGCCCGGGTCCAGGCATTGGTCCCGCCGATCTGCACGTCGAGCGTCGCCGCGGCGTTCTGTGCCTCGCTCGCGCTCATCCGGCCGAGCCCCGCGAGTCCGGCGAGCAGCATCTGCGCCTTGCGACGAGACGCGCCGTCGGCGAACGCGGTGACGTCGCCCGCGGCGATCCCGGCATTGCCCGGGTCGGCGAGCGCGAGCAGCGCCCAGCCCTCGCTGCCCGGCTTGACGACGCCGCGCCACTCGAACGCCGCGGAATCATAGCCAGACGACAGCATCGATGCGATCAGCCGATCGGGTTCCTCGACCTTGGCGCTCGCCGGAATCCACGAGGCGGCACGTGCAGTGAGGATCAGCCGGGCGTAGCGCGTGCGCGGGGTGCTCGCCCCGTCCCAGAGGGTGCGCAGCGCCTTGACCCGATTGCCGACATCGCCGTCGGTATATGCGGTGCGCAGATCGCGGGCGACGGTCTGCGCCGGCCCCGTATCGCCGCCCTGCTCGATCTCCGAATAAAGGTCGACCAGCCCGGCATTCGAGAACACCCCCGCGGTCGCCGCAAGCTCGGCCGCGGTCACGCGCGCGGCCGGGTCGATATTTGGCGCCAGCGCCTGCCAATATCGCACCTGCGGACCGGCACTCTGATAGAGATCGGCGGGCACCTCCACGCCGGTCGCGGTGGCCAGCCCCCAGCGCCACGCGGTGAGCTGGCTCACTGCATTCCACTCGACCGTGACGGCGCGGCGTCCCTGCGCGCCGGTGCCGAGCACCTTTTCGGCGAGCAGATTGTCGATGTCCGATGGGCTCGTCCCCGAACGCGCGCGGGTGAACAACTGCCCCGCCTCGTTGGGCTTGCCGGCGAGCCCCAGGCACATCGCCTGCGCCAGCGCCCAGCCGCGCTGGGCGATCGCCGCCGCGCCCTTGTCGGCGATAGGACAGAGCGCCGCTGGATCGCCCGAGGCGAGCGCCGACTGCATCGCGACCTGGTAGAGCCACGGCGTATAGTTGTCGGTATCGACATCCTCGATCACTGCGCGCGCGGCATTGGCCTCGCCCATCCGCAGCAAGGTCCAGGCGCGATCGGCGGCGAAGTCTGCACCGTTCACTTCGCGCGGCGTATCGAGCGGCGACATCAACGCGCGGCGCAGCACGATCGACGCCCAGCGCGAGGCGACCGGCGCGTTCATCCGCCGCATCAGCACCTGCAGGAAGCGCCCGTCGCTCACTCCGAACGAATCGGCGGGAAATGCGGCATTGCCCGCGGCGAACGCGCCGACCCGCCCGAGCGAATGCCTGGCAAATTCGGGCAGCTCGTATTTGGAGAGATCGACGGGAACGTCCGACACCACTTCACCGGCGGCAGCATTGCCCAGCGTCGTATCGGCAGGCGGCGTCACGCCGTCGACCGGCGGCAGCGGATCGGCACTGCGTGTCGGCGCGGCCGACGGTCCTGGCGCTGGTGAAGGCGTCGGTGCGGGCTCGTCGAAGCCCGGCGGCAGCAGCGATTCGGGCGTGTCCTGCCCCAGCGCGGGCATCCCCACGCCGGCGAGCAGGAGCGCCGCCCATCCGATCCGCGAAACCTTAGTTCGTGAGGTTATCAAGCGGGACCACCTTCTCCATGCGGACCGGCTCCTTCTCGGTGCTGCGCGTCGAGAGGAAGATGATTCCCCCCACCAACACGAGGAGGACGACAATGAGCGCGACGAGCGAACGGGACATGGAAAGGTCCAAAATTTGAGAATTACGCGGGCCTTTTGCCCGAGACCCGCCCTCGCTGTATAGCCCCCCGACGATGTTGCAAGCGCATGCCCAAGACTGGCCCTGGAAGGGCAAGCCGATCGTGCTGGTCGGGCTGATGGGCGCCGGCAAGACCACGGTCGGCCGGCGCCTCGCCCAGCGGCTGCGGCTGCCCTTCGTCGATGCCGATCACGAGATCGAGGCGGCGGCGGGGATGAGCATCTCGGATATCTTCGAGAAATTCGGCGAGCCGTATTTCCGGGACGGCGAGCGCCGCGTCATCGCCCGGCTGATCGACGGCACCCCCAAGGTGATCGCCACCGGCGGCGGCGCGTTCATCAACGAGGATACCCGCGCGCTGATCCTCGACCAGTCGATCGCGATCTGGCTCGACGCCGAGCCCGCGGTGCTTGCCGACCGCGTCCGCCGCCGCGACACCCGACCGCTTCTCCGCGGGCGCGATCCCGAGCAAATCCTCACCGAATTGGCGGGGGTAAGAAATCCTTTCTATGCGCTCGCCCCGATCCGCGTGCAGAGCGTCGTCGCCCCGCACGACACCACCGTCGACGAAATCCTGAAGGCGATCCGCACTTGACCATTGTCCCCGTCGCCTTGGGCGACCGCAGCTACGACGTCCGCATCGAAGCGGGCCTGCTCGCCCGCGCCGGCGACGCGCTGGCGCCGCTCGCCCGCGGCCGCTCGATGCCGATCGTCACGGACGAAAATCTCCGGCCCCACCTCGCGACGCTGCAGGCGAGCCTTGCCGATGCCGGCGTTGCCAGCGATGCGATCGTGCTTCCTCCCGGCGAATCGACCAAGAGCTGGGCGCAACTCGAGGCGCTCACCGATCGCCTGCTCGAACTCGGCGTCGAACGCAGCGACCATGTCATCGCGCTGGGCGGGGGCGTGATCGGCGATCTCGTCGGCTTCGCGAGCGCGATCCTGAAGCGCGGCTGCAACTTCGTCCAGATCCCCACCACCCTGCTCGCCCAGGTCGACAGCTCGGTCGGCGGCAAGACCGCGATCAACAGCCGCGCCGGCAAGAACCTGGTCGGCGCGTTCCACCAGCCGGCGCTGGTGCTGATCGACCCGCAGGTGCTCGACACCCTCCCCTTGCGCGAAGTGCGCGCCGGCTATGCCGAGGTGGTCAAATACGGGCTGATCGACGATTTCGCCTTTTTCGAATGGTGCGAGGTTAATGCCGCCGCGCTGCTCGCGGGGGACCCGTCCGCCCGCGAATATGCGATCGCGCACTCGGTTGCCGCCAAGGCGCGGATCGTCGGCGAGGACGAGCGCGAGACGACCGGCAAGCGCGCCTTGCTCAATCTCGGCCACACCTTCGGCCACGCGCTCGAGGCCGAGACCGGTTTTTCAGACAAGCTTCTCCACGGCGAAGGCGTCGCCGCCGGCATGGCGCTGGCCTTCGCCTATTCGGCGCGCCGCGGACTTTGCTCGGGCCAGGAAGCCGAACGCGTCGCCGCGCATCTCCGCGCGATCGGCCTCCCCGATGGCCTCGCGGCCGCAGGGATCACGGCGAGCGGCGAGCGGCTGGTCGAGCACATGCTCCACGACAAGAAGATGGCCGCGGGGACCCTGCCCTTCCTGCTCGCGCGGGGGATCGGGCAGACGTTCCTGGACAAGACGATAGACTTGGCGGACGTCGCCGCCTTCCTCGACGAACAACCACGCGCCGGCGGCTAGATGCGCCCGGCTGTCGTTTCGATCGCCGCGCTGACACTTCTGGGCGGCTGCGCCGACAACATGTGCGGCAACACGCTACTCTCACGCCACCGCGATCCGGCTTCGGGCTTCATCGCTTATGTCTTCGTACGCGATTGCGGCGCGACGACGGACTTTCTGACCAACGTTGCGATCGGCCGACCAAACGAGCCCCAATCCGAGGCGCGGATCGTGTTCACCGCGGATAGCGACCACGACGCCGCGCGGTCCGAAGGCCCGGCGATCTGGCTACGTCCGAGCTGGACGGCACCGAGGAAGCTTTCGATCGTCTATGCCGAGCGGAGCCGGGTATTCCGCAAGGAGTCCTCAGTCGCCGGGGTGCAGATAGTCTACCGGGAATCTGCGCCCTTAGAGGAACACGTAGGGATAGTCGAAGAACCGAAACCCTCCCAGCAACGTTGATTGGCATGACCCTACGCACCATCGGCTGGCTGCTCGACGAAGGCGACCGCGCCGCGTTGCTTGCGCGCTTCCCGCCCATCTGGCCCGAAGTGATCGCGCACCACGTCACACTCGCATCCAAGACCGATGCGCCCCTCCCTGCCGAAACTGCCGGCGAAATCGTGGGAGAGGTCGATGACGGCGAAGGCCTGCAAGCGCTGGTCGTCGAAATCGGCGGCACCACCGATCGTCCCGACGGCAGCACCTATCACATCACCTGGTCGCTCGACCGTGCCGCCGGGCGCCGCGCGGTGCAGAGCAACGAAGTGCTCGCCGAGCGCGGCTGGCACCCAATCGAGCCGATCCCCATCCGGCTGACCCCGAGCGAACTGCCCTGATCCTCCCGGCACGGGGAGGTGGCAGCGCGAAGCGCTGACGGAGGGGGCTCTCCTCATCGGGCGCCCCTCGCGGCACGCCCCCTCCACCACGCCCTGCGGGCGCGGTCCCCCTCCCCGTTCCGGGGAGGATCATGCAGTTGCCGTTCAGCCGCGATCGGCATAGCAGCGGCGCATGCACATCTTCCCTTCCGCGCTCGCCGCCGTTTCGCTGATCGCCCTTGCCGCGCCTGCAGCTGCCCAGCAGGCGCAGCCCGCGCCGATCCTCACGACCCCCGAAGCGAAGGACGTCTGGACGCACGCACTGCCGCAGGTCGCGCGCGTGACGCATGTCGATCTCGATCTGGACGTGAATTTCGAAACCGAGACTCTCGCCGGCCGCGCCCTGCTCGACATCCTGCGCGCGCCTGGCGCGAAGCAGATCGTGCTCGATGTCGACGATCTCGACATCGCAGCGGTCACCACTGCCGACGGCAGGCCGCTGCATTACACCGTCGGCCCGCGCGACAAGGAGCTAGGCTCGGCGCTCGCCATCGACCTTCCGGCGACCGGCAACCGGATCGCGATCCGCTACAGCACCAAAGCCGGCGCCTCGGCGCTGCAATGGCTTGCCCCCGAGCTCACCGCGGGCAAGGCCAAGCCCTATCTGTTCAGCCAGGGCCAGCCGATCAACAATCGCAGCTGGATTCCCACCCAGGACAGTCCCGGCATCCGCCAGACCTGGGATGCCCGAATCACCGTCCCCGCCGGCTTCGTCGCGGTGATGAGCGGCGAGCGCCGCGACGGCGCTGCGGGCACCCCCGCCGCCAACGGCAAGCGCAGCTATCGCTTCCGCATGGACAAGCCAGTGCCGCCCTATCTGATCGCGCTCGCGGTCGGCGACCTCGCCTTCAAGGCGACGGGCCCGCGCTCGGGCGTGTGGACCGAACCCTCGCAGCTCGAAGGCGCGGCGTACGAGGTCGGCGATGTCGAGAAGATGATCGACGCCGCGGAAGCGCTGTATGGCGCCTATCGCTGGGGCCGCTACGACATGCTCGTGCTGCCGCCGAGCTTCCCCTTCGGCGGGATGGAAAATCCTACGCTCACCTTCCTCACCCCGACGATCGTCACCGGCGACCGCTCGAACACCGACGTCGTCGCGCACGAGCTCGCGCACAGCTGGTCGGGCAACCTCGTCACCAACGCGACCTGGTCCGATTCCTGGCTCAACGAGGGCTTCACCACCTATTTCGAGAACCGCATCATGGAGGCGGTCTATGGCCCGGAGCGGGCGGCGATGTACGCCGATCTCGACTGGGACGGGCTCAACAAGGACATCGCCGAGGCCGGCGGCCAGGCGGCGCCGACCACCCGCCTCCACGGTGATCCCGGCGCGACCGCGGGCCAGCTCGACTATTTCAAAGGCTCGACCTTCCTGCGCACGATCGAGCGCGCGGTCGGTCGACCGCGCTTCGATGCGTATTTGCGCTCCTATTTCGACCGCCACGCCTTCCAGCCGCAGACCAGCGCGGGCTTCCTTGCCGATATCCGCAAGAATCTGATCAAAAGCGACAAGGCGCTCGAGGCGAAGCTCCAGCTCGATCGCTGGACCTATCAGCCCGGGCTTCCCGAGAATGCCGTGCACGTTCCGTCGGCGACGCTCGCCAAGGTCGATGCGCAGCTCGCCGCGGTCAAGGCGGGCGGGCCGGTGTCGGCAGTCGACCCCAAGGGCTGGGCGACGCAGCAATGGCTGCGCTTTCTAAACGGCCTGCCGCGGGAGCAGACCCCGGCGCGGCTCAAGGAACTCGACGAGACGCTCGGGCTGTCGCGCTCTACCAATGCCTATGTCCGAAGCGCCTGGGCCGAGCTGGCAATCGCCAACCGCTACGATCCCGCGCTTCCGTCGATCCGCGCTTTCGTGAAGAGCGTCGGGCGCGGGCTGCTGATCCGTCCGATCTATGAGGGGCTGATCAAGCAGGGCGACTGGGGCCGGCCGATCGCCCGGCGCTTCTTCGATGAGGCGCGGCCGACCTACCACCCGGTGACTGCCGCGCAGATCGAGAAGATCGTGACGGGCTAGGCCCGCTTCCGGACTGCGCCTGCCGATTCAGCGACTTCCCGTCGCCGAAACGCCCAGCCACAGCCAACCGAGGATCAGCCCCGCGCCGCCGATCGGGGTGATCGCGCCCAGCCAGTGCGGCAGGCCGAGCGCCATCAGATAGAGCGTGCCGGCGAAGATCGCGCCGCCGGCGACGAACAGCCAGGCCGGCGCCCGCTGCTCCATCCGCACTGCGACCAGCGCCGCGACCGCATGAACCAGCTGATACTGCCCGCCGGTCTTGAGCCATTCGGCCGCCTGCCCCGCGACGCCGTGCGCGCCGAACGCCCCGGCCGCCACGGCAAGCGCGCCTGACAGCGCGGCGAGCACGGTCACAAGTCTCATTTGGGCTCGAGATCGGTCTCGGCCGCGGCGGCCTGGGCGGTATGGGTGAACATGCCGTCGATCCCCGCGCGGAGGTCGCCGGTCTCGCGCTGGAGCTTCAGGCGCTCATAATCGCGGCGGCGATATTCGGCTTCGGTCTTGTCGATCTCCTGGACCGTCACGCCCACCGCATCCATCGCGCGGCGCGCCATCACGATCGCGCTCTCCAGCACCTCGCGCACTGCGCCCGCGATCGGCGCGCCCTTCATCTTCATCACGCTGCGCCGGTCATAGGCGCGCACGAAGATCGTCGCCTTGGGAAAGGCGTGGTGGATGCCTTCCAGCGCCTCGGTGTCGAGCCCGTCGCCATCCTGGCAGAACAGCAGCAGCTCGGCATCGGCGGCGCCGGCCTGGCGCAGGATATCGGTGCGGGTGCCGTTGCCGTAATAGACCTTCATGCCGAAGGTATTCGCGGTCTCGATCATCTCGACATCGGTGTCGACGATCGTCACCGGGATCCCCTGCGCGATCAGCATCTGCGCGACCGTCTGGCCGAAGCGGCCATAGCCGACCACCACGGCGTTCGATCCCTCTTGCTGCGGGCCGTCCAGCCCTTCGGCGCTCGGCTCGGGTTCGGCGCGCAGCCGCTTGGTCGCCATCATCAGGAACGGCGTGGTCGCCATCGACAAAGTGACGATCGCGCCGAAGATGCTCGCCGCCTCGCCGGTGATCAGCATCGCCGACTGCGCCTGGGCGAACAGCACGAAGCCGAACTCGCCACCCTGGCTGAGCAGCACGCCGAGCGCGAAGGCCGAGCGCCGCTTCATCCCGAACAACAGGGCCAGCCCGGTGATCAGCAGCGTCTTCGTCGCGATCAGCGCGAGCGCCAGCCCGGCGACGAACAGCGGCCGCTCCGCAATCGCGTGCAGGTCGAGCGTCATCCCGACCGCGAGGAAGAACAATCCGAGCAGGATCGCGCGGAACGGCTCGACATCGGCTTCGAGCTCGTGGCGATAAGGCGAATCCGCCAGCATCACGCCCGCGATGAACGCGCCCAGCGCCGCCGACAGCCCGAGCATCTCCATGATCGCGGCGCTGGCGATGACGGTGAACAGCCCGGCGAACACGAACATCTCGCGCTCGCCGAGATTGCCGATCAGCCGGAACGCCGGACGCAATATGTAGCGGCCGGCGAGGATCAGCCCGACGATCGCGACGATCGTGTACACTCCGAGCAGCCAGCCCGGCGGGCCGTTCATGTCGGCCGGGTTGCGCGACATCGCCGCGACGATCGTGATCAGCGGCACGATCGACAAGTCCTGGAAAAGCAGGATCGCGAAGGCGCGCTCGCCGAACGGCGTGCGCAGCCGCCCGGCCGATTGCAGCAACGGCAGCACCTGCGCGGTCGAGGAAAGCGCGAGCGGGAGGCCGAGCGCCAGCGCCGCCGCGAGCGAGCTGTGCGCCGCCGCCCAGACGATCGCGGTCACCGCGAGACCGCACAAAGTCACCTGCAACAGCCCGAGCCCGAAAATGTCGCGACGCATCCGCCACAGCCGCGACGGGCTGAGCTCCAGCCCGACGAGGAACAGCAGCAGCGCGATGCCGAGCTCGGCGATACCGAGCTTGCTCTCGGCGTCGCCGACCAGTCCGAGCACCTGCGGCCCGACCACCGCGCCGGCGACGAGGAAGCCCAGCGTCGCGCCGAGCCCGAGCCGCCGGAAGATCAGCACGAACACCAAGGCGAAGCCGAGCAGCGGCACGCCGTCATGGAGCAGCGAAAGGCCCGAATGGTCCTCCATCAGCGCCGCGCCTCGACCGCAGCCTGTGCCGCCGCCTCGAAAGCGAGGCGGATCGAGGCATGGCGTCCGCGATGCGCGAGGGCGGGTGCGAAGATCTCCATCCCTGGCCAATCGGGCGGTGCATCGCGCTCGCCCGCCAGCCACGCGGTTAGCTGATCGCGCGCCGTTTCCAACTCGACGGCGGTCCGCCCGACGACGTGCGCGCCCATCAGCGCGGCCGACGCCTGCCCGAGCGCGCACGCCCGCACCAGCATCCCCACCGCGGCGATCCGGCCCGTTTCATCAAGGTCCACATCGACCGTCACTCGGCTCCCGCACACCGGCGAGCGCTTCTCGACGCTCGCGCCGGGATCGGCCAGCCGCTCGTGAAAGGGGATCTCGGCGGCGAGCCGGAGGATCTGCGTATTGTAGAGCGGCGCGTTCATTTCGCTCTCGACTTAGGGAAGCGCGCCGCGAGATGCGACCCCTTTAGTGCGTCGTGTTCGCTTCGCTCTCATTGTCGCCGAACACCGGCTTGCCCTTGCGGCGGCGGTCGACGAAGTCGGCGACGGTCGCGCTCGATTTGTCGAGCAAAGGATAGGTGGTCGAGTGGGTGATCCAGTCGGGCCGCCCGGCCGGGCCGCCCCCGACCGTGTCGAACACCAGGACGAGCAGCAGGAAGGCGATGCTGACCAGCACCAGCCCCTTGAGCGCGCCGAAGCCGAAACCGAGCGCGCGGTCGATCGGCCCGAGGAAGCTGTCGCGCATCCGCGACCCGATCGTGTTGGCGACCAGCCGCCCGCCCAGATAGGTGGCGCCGGCCAGGATCGCGAAGGCGAGCACCGCCCCGCCCTGCGCGGTGCCGACCATCCCCGCCATTGCCCCGGCAAGCGGCGAGTGGAACAGCTTGAGCACCAGCACCACCGCGAGCCACGCGCCCAATGCAAGCACCTCGGTGACTAATCCGCGAATGAATCCGAGCACCGCCGCGCCGCCGATCGCGAGCAAAACGGCAATATCGAGTCCGGTCAAAGCCATGTGAATGCATCCCTCCCCGAGGCTCTGATAGTCGGCTGTCCGCCGCGGCGGAAGGCGGCAATTCGATCTCGCCGGGGCGAGGCGCTACGTGCCGAGCAGGACGGTCCGAATGGCGTCCGCATAGGCTTTCATTTCGAGCTTGCGATCCGCCGCGGTAAGCTTGTCCAGTCGCGTGGGATCGTCGCTGCGGTAATTGAGCGGCGGCTCGACGGTGAACACCGACATGCCCCGCGCCGGCGCATATCCGCCCAGTGACACCCCTCTACTCGTGCCGCCGCTCCAGAAGCCGAAGTCGAGATTGCCGCTCTCGCCAACATTGCCCGCCACTGAAGGGTGCTGCGCGCGCTTCTTGTCCTGATCGGTGTTTCCAAATTTGCGGCTGTCGCGGCCCGCAATCTTCGATGTCGCGCCGTCGATCGCAGCCGCGGCGCGCAGCGACAGATTTAGGTCGGTTCCTGACGCTGCCGCCCGAAGCCGCGCTTCATAGGCCTTTCGCTGAGCAGCGTTTACCGCGTCGCCATATCCTTCGCTTTCGGAAGACCGCGACTGGCGCGGCACGGGTTGCCATGCTGCGCGTTCGTCCTCGCGGAGTTCGCGCGGATCGTAGAACACGCCGGCGGAACCCGCGCTCCAGGTACCATGGACGCTGATGATCCGCTCCGGGCGAAAGCGCTCCATCAATTCCATCAGCATCTGGTTTTCGGGTGCGATCGGATTGCCGACCGCGTCGATCGGCTTGCCCTTGGCATTTCTCGAGGCCGCCAGGTTTTTCGCGGGATCGGGGAAATTGCGATTGGTCTCCACGGTCCGGCCCTCGAAGGCGCTTTCGCGTGCCGCTTGCAGGGCCCAGCCGCTTTGCTTGTTGTCGACGAGGTTGTCCGCCTTCGCCTTGCTGTCGGGAAACAGGCTTGGCACGACGACCACGCTGAGAAGAGGCGGCGTCGGCTGCGCGGCAAGGTCGGCCATGAGCATTTCCACCACTTCCATGCCTTGCCTCTCGGAGCCGTGGACGCCCGCGATCACCAGCGCCCGCCGCTCGGTCGAGCCGCGGAAGAAATATGCCTGGACCGGGCGCGCCACGGGTTTGCGCGACTCATCCTTCGGACCCGACTCTCCGGTGGTCTTGCCGAGCTCGCGGGCGCGGATCTTCTGCGCGAGCCACAATTCGTCCGGACGCCCCACGAGAAGCCGCGCGATCTCCGCATCGACGTCGGCGTCGGCTTGCGCGCCCTGGACGTCGGCCTGGGACAAGCGCGCGAGCAATGCCTCGATCTTGGGCTCTTTCTCCCATGCGGCCTTCACCGATTCCGACAAGGGGCTTCGCTGCAGCACGCCCTGTCGCCCATCCTGCTGAACGACATGAGTCAGTTCGTGGGCAAGCAGTCCACGGCCGTCGCCGGAGGCAGGACGATATTGCCCTTCGCCGAAGACGATATGGTCGCCGCTGGTATAAGCGCGCGCACCGAGCGCGCGCGCAGCTTGCCGTGCTCGATCGTCGCTATGGACCCGCACGCCGCTGAAATCGCGCCCGAAACGCGGCTCGAAATAAGCGCGCGTCTGCGGCGGGAGCGGCTGTCCGGACGAGGCAATGGCATCCTGGACGACGGACGGTGCCTCGATTCGGCGAAAGCTGCCGGCATCGAGGGGTTTTGCCTGGACGGGTTGCTGCTCAGCGCCATTCAGCTGGGCCGCGACGCCGTCGGCCTCCTGTTCGAAAGCATCCGTGCTGTTGCCGACCGCAAAAGTGGCCAGCGGCATACCCTGGCTTTCAGGCTTTGCGGGAGGTCGCGCACGTCTCGCCATGGCCATCTCCACCTTCCTCCCGCCGCAGTAGCGCGGTGGCCGTGGGTGCAATGTCCGCTGGATGTATGCCCGATCGCTACCTAAGGGAAGCGCCGGCTCGCCGTCACCCCTGCTGCGTCATCCGTAGCGCCCAGCGATCATAGCCGAGCGCCTCGACGCGCTTGAGTAGCGCTTCCATCACGGCAGGCGCCGGCTTCGCGTCACGGCTCAGCAGCCATAGATAGCGCCCGCTCGGCTCGCCGACGATCGACCAGTCATAATCATCGCCGCGATCGAGCACCCAATAGTCACCGGTGTAGAGCGGCCCGAAGAACGAGACCTTAAGCTTGGCGTTGGTCGCTTCGTCGGCGACGATCGCGCGGCCCTCGACCGAGCTGCGCGTGCCTTTCGGCCCGCCCTGACAGCCGCTGTTGACCACCCCGATCTTGCCGTCGTCGCGCAGCGTATAGTCGGCAGTGACCGCGTCGAGTCCCTTCTGAAAGCGGTTCTCGTGGCGCGCGAGTTCGTACCATCTGCCGAGATAGCGATCGAGGTCGACCGGCTTGGCCGGTTCGGGCACGGCGCGGTTGATTACGGGGGGCCGTGTCGCGCGCGAATAAAGGAAGAGGCCGCCCAGGGCAGCGGCGGCGACGCCAGTGGCGATCGAAATGGCTGTCGATTGCTTCATGCCCTCACATTGCGACGTGGCGACGCGAATTGATAGCCTTACCGCACCTCCGGCCGCGCGCCTCAGCCCGATCGGCATTCGCCCGGCGCCAGCCCGTCGAGCGACCAATCGCCGATGCGCCAGCGCACCAGCCGCAGGGTCGGGTGGCCGACCGCCGCGGTCATCCGCCGGACCTGGCGGTTACGCCCCTCGCGGATCGTCAGCCGGATCCAGCCATCGGGCACCGTCTTGCGGAACCGCACCGGGGGATCGCGCGGCCACAATTCGGGCGCGGCGATCCGCTCGGCCTCGGCCGGGCGCGTCATTCCGTCCTTGAGCCGGACCCCGCCGCGCAGCGCCGCGAGCGCCGCCTCGCCGACCGCGCCCTCCACCTGCACCAGATAGGTCTTGGCCAGCTTGAACTTGGGATCGGCGATCTGCGCCTGCATTTTGCCGTCGTCGGTGAGCAGCAGCAGCCCTTCGCTGTCGAGATCGAGCCGCCCGGCCGGATAGACGCCCGGCACGTCGACGAAATCGGCCAGGGTCGGACGCTTCGGCCCGGTTCCCTCGTCGGTGAACTGGCACAGCACGCCATACGGCTTGTTGAACAGGAGCAGCGTCATCGCGCGTGCTGCCGCGCCAGCGCGATACCCGCAAGATTGTGCGAGCGCTTCACGTGGCGGACGCGCGGCGGCGTGCCCTCCGCCGCCAGCGCGCGAAACCGCGCGCAATGTTCGGCCGCGGCGCCGCGCGCCTTGACCGCGCCATTGGCCTTGGCGATCACATCGGCGGAATCGCCGATCAGCACCGGATCGGCGACGCCCAGCGCCCGCGCGAGCTCGAGCGCGTGGATCAGCGCGAGCCATTCGGCGTCCATGCTGGTGCCGCTGCCGATGTCGCGCAGGATCATCGTCCGGCCGCCCGCGACCACCGCAATCTCCATCGCCCCCGGATTAGGGCGGCATCCGCCATCGAAGAATATCTTCACGCCCGCCGCTCAACCAGCATCGGCGGCTCCTGTCGAGGCCGATCTACCGCCCCAGCAGATGATCGACGAACGCCCCGAGCGACTTGAACCCCGCCACCGTGAGCCCCCCGGTATCGGCCTGCGCCGCCGGCGCCAGCGCACGCCCGAAGCCGAGCTTGGCGGCCTCCTTGCAGCGCAGCCCGCCATGCGCCACCGGGCGCACTTCGCCCGACAGCGCGACTTCGCCGAACGCGATCGCGTCGGCGGGCATCGGCCGCTCGGCCAGCGCCGACACGAGCGCCGCCGCCACTGCAAGGTCCGCGGCCGGATCCTGCACGCGGTACCCGCCCGAGACGTTGAGATAGACTTCGCAGGCCGAGAAGCTCAGCCCACAGCGCGCCTCGAGCACCGCGAGGATCATCGCCAGCCGGCCCGAATCCCAGCCGACCACCGCGCGCCGCGGCGTCGCGCCGCTCGCCAGTCGCACGACCAGCGCCTGCACCTCGACAAGCACCGGGCGCGTCCCCTCGAGCGCCGGGAAAACGATCGTCCCGCTCATATTCTCGTCGCGGTGGGTGAGGAACAGCGACGAGGGATTGCCGACTTCGCTCAGCCCTTCGGCCTGCATCGCGAACACGCCGATCTCGTCGGTCCCGCCGAAACGGTTCTTCACCGCGCGCAGGATGCGGTACTGGTGGCTGCGCTCGCCTTCGAAGGCGAGCACGGTATCGACCATATGTTCGAGCACGCGCGGCCCGGCGATGCTGCCGTCCTTGGTGACATGGCCGACCAGTACCAGCGCGGTGCCGCGCTCCTTGGCGAAGCGGATCAGCTCCTGCGCGCTCGCCCGCACCTGGCTCACCGTGCCCGGCGCACCTTCGATCAGGTCCGAATGCATCGTCTGAATCGAATCGATCACCAGCAGCGTCGGCGCAGGCCCCTGCCCCAGCGTCGTCAGGATGTCGCGCACCGATGTCGCCGCGGCGAGCTGGACCGGGGCGTCGCCGAGCCCGAGCCGCCGCGCGCGCAGCCGGACCTGGTCCGCCGCTTCCTCGCCCGAGACATAGGCGACCTGCAGCCCGCGCCGCGCGATCAGCGCCGCCGCCTGGAGCAAAAGCGTCGATTTGCCGATGCCTGGATCGCCGCCGATCAGAGTCGCGCTACCCTCGACGAAACCGCCGCCCAGCGCGCGGTCGAACTCGGCGATCCCGCTGGGGGTACGCTCGGGCAGCGCGATATCGGTGTCGAGCCCGACCAGCTGGATCGAACGGCCACCCGACTGGAGATTGTGCTTGGCCTGGAACGGCGTCACCACCCCGCCGGCGTCCTCGACCAGCGTGTTCCAGTCGCCGCAATCGGCGCATTGCCCCTGCCACTGGGAGGTTACCGACCCGCAGGCCTGGCAGACATAGCGCTTCTTCGGTTTTGCCATGCTGCCAGCGTAACCGATCCGGAACAGAAAGGGAACTCCCCAGCTGCCTGCAAACTTGGTCTATAATGCAGATTGGTCCGCGTCCGTTTCACGCGCGACCGACCGGAGTTCGACGCTGACCCTGCGCCTCGCCTTGCTGATCGCCGCGCTGTTCGCAGCGCCGATCGCGCGCGCCCAGGCGCCGACGGCGGCGGATGCGCGGCTGGCCGCCGCCAAGGATGCGATGATGGTCGATCCGCGCGCCGCGCTGGGCCAGGCGGAGACGGCGCGGCAGTTGCTCGCACGCGATGGCGGCGATGCGGCCGAACGCGCACGGGCGACCGCCGACTGGCTGCGCGCCGAGGCGCTGTCCCGGCTCGACGAGAATGATCGCGCCGCGCCAATCGCAACGGCGGCGCTCAACGTCGCGGCGCATCGCTGGCCACGCACCAAACTCTATGCCGATCTGCTGATGACCAGCGCCAGCATCGCCAAGGAACAGAACCGCCTGGGCGAGGCGCTCGCCTCGTTCCAGCAGGCGCACAACCTGTTCCGCGATCTCGGCGAGGCGCGCAGTCAGACGATCGCGCTGCTGATGCTCGCGTCGCTCTACCAGGACGGGCGGGACTATCAGACGGCGCTGCGTTACTATCGCGACGCGGTCGAGGCGCTGCACGGCGGGGATCGCAACCTCCTCCTCTCGATCCGCAACAATCTCGGCAACACGTTCGATTCGCTCGAGCGCTATGACGATGCCGCCCGCGAATATGGCGAGGCGCTGAAGATCGCCCGGACGATGCAATCGCCGCGCCTATCGGTGGCGGTAATGACCAACGTCGCGCGCGTGCATCTCGCGCAGGGCAAGCTCGAAGCTGCCGACCGGATGCTCGCGGAAGCAGCGCAGGTCGCGCGCCGGGGCGACACCAGCGATCGATCACTCCGTGTCGTCGCCGCCAAGCTGGCGTTGGCGCGGGGCAATCCCGAGCGTGCCGCGGCGCTGCTCGACCGCTTGTTCGCCGAACCCGATCCGGCAGGGACGTCGGCGATGGCGGAGGTGCATAGCGTCGCTTTTCAAGCCTATCGCCAGGTCGGACGCCTGGGCGATGCGCTCACGCAACTCACCGCGCTCAAGCAGATTGACGACGCGGCAGCACGCCTCGCCACCGATACCGGCAACTTGCTGATGTCGGCACGTTTCGATTCGACCAACAAGGAGCTCAAGATCGCAAAGCTGCGCGCCGATGAGGCGCAGCGCAGCGCCGAGCTCGCGCGCACGCGCTCGATCCTGCTCGGCGGCGCCCTGTTCGTCGTCGTGGCCGGCGCCGCATTGCTCGGCTTCGGCCTCCTCCAGATCCGCCGCAGCCGCAACCAGGTCCGCGCCGCCAATGTCGATCTCGCGGCGACCAATGCAGCGCTGACCGAGGCGCTGAAGGCCAAGTCCGATTTCCTCGCGACCACGAGCCACGAGTTCCGCACGCCGCTGAACGGCATTCTCGGCATGACCCAGGTGCTGCTCGCCGATGCGGAGATGCCCGAGCGTGCGCTCGGCCGGCTCGCGCTGCTGCAGGACGCCGGCAAGGCGATGCAGACGCTTGTCGAGGACGTACTCGACATCGCGATGCTCGACAGCGGCAAGGTCCGGCTCGCCGTTGCGCCGTTCGACCTGCGCGCGGCGCTCGGCGCACTCGCCGATCACTGGCAGGCAGAAGCCGCGGTCAAGCAAATCGTCTTCGTCCGCGATCTCGCCGCCTGTCCCGGCATCGTCGAGGGCGATGCCCGCCGCATCGGCCAGATCGTCGGGCATTTGTTGTCCAACGCGGTCAAGTTCACGCCGGCCGGCAGCGTTTCGCTTGCGGTCGCGAGCAGTGACGGCGAGGTCGAGATCAGCGTCGCCGATACCGGGATCGGCATTCCCGCGGACCAGCACGATCGCGTGTTCGAGAAATTCCATCAGGTCGATGCCGGCACGTCGCGGCGGTTCGGCGGCGTCGGCGTCGGCCTGACCGTCGCGCGCGACCTGGCAAACGCGATGGACGGATCGATCACGCTCGAGAGCAGCCCCGGCAGCGGCGCCGTATTCCGCTTCCGCCTGCCGCTGCGCGAATCTACCGCCCCGTCGCGTGCGCCGGCGAACGCCGTGCCTCTCGCCGAATCGCGCCTGCTGCTCATCGAGCCCAATCGCCTGGCGCAGAGCGTGATGCTGCATGGCCTCAAGCCGCTCGTCGGATCGGCCGAGGCGGTCGGCGACCTCGCTGCCGCGCATGCCCGGCTGGCCGAAGGCGGCGTCCATCACCTCGTCGTCCAGGGCGAAGCGGTGGCGCACACCCTCGACGCACTGACCGAGCTCGCAGCTGCGGCGGACAGCGTCGGCGCTACTATCACCGTCCTTTATGCCCCTCCCGCCTTCGTCGAAACCGATCGGCAGACCGCGCCTGCGGTCCGCTGGCTGGCGAAGCCCGTGGCGCTTCCCGCATTGGCCGCGTCGCTGGCATCCGAGGACCTGACACAAGCCGACGCGCGCGCGGCATAGTTGCCCCCCACCTTCGCCGCCGCTAAGCCCGCGGCCCAATGCAACCTTCCGATCTCCGCGTCGCCCTGTTCAGCGGCAATTACAACTATGTCCGCGACGGGGCGAACCAGGCGCTCAACAAGCTCGCCGGGCATCTGCTCAGCCAGGGCGTGGCGCTGCGCGTCTATTCGCCGACCACCGACACCCCGGCCTTTCCGCCCACCGGCGATCTGGTGAGCGTTCCCGCGCTGCCGGTTCCCGGCGGCCGCGCCGAATATAAGTTCGCTTGGCACCTGCCGAAGACGACGCGCGAGGATCTCGCCGCGTTCAAGCCCAACCTCGTCCATGTCTCGGCGCCCGAAGTGCTCGGCCACCGCGCGGTGAGCTGGGCGCGCGAGCGCGGCATTCCCACGGTCGCCTCGCTCCACACCCGCTTCGAGACCTATCCCGGCTATTACAAGATCGGCTTCCTCGAGCGGCCGATGATCAAACTGCTGACGCGCTTCTACAACCGCGTCGACCAGGTAGTGACGCCGGGCGAATCCATGGCCGAGCTGATCCGCTCCTGGGGCGTCACCACGCCGGTGCGGATCTGGTCGCGCGGCGTCGACCATGCCCGCTTCACTCCTGCGCGCCGCGACCTGGAATGGCGCCGCAGCCTCGGCATCGCCGATGACGAATTCGCGGTCGGCTTTCTCGGCCGGCTCGTGCTCGAAAAGGGGCTCGACATCTTCGCCGACGTCTGTGCCGCGCTGCGCGACCGCGGCGTGCCGCACCGTGTGCTGGTGATCGGCGACGGCCCTGCGCGCGACTGGTTCGCCGAGCGCGTTCCCGAGGCGGCGTTCGCCGGCTTCCAGCGCGGCGACGATCTCGGCCGCGCGGTCGCCTCGATGGATGTGCTGTTCAACCCCTCGGTCACCGAGACGTTCGGCAACGTCACGCTCGAGGCGATGGCGTGCGGCGTCCCCGTCGTCGCCGCGCGCGCCACCGGCGCGGTCGACTTGATCGAGGACGGCGTCAACGGCTTCCTCGTCCCGCCGCGCGACTGCGAGGCCTATGCCGACGCGATCGCCCGGCTGGTCGCCGATCCGGCGCTGCACAAGGCGCAGGGCGCCGCCGGGCATGCCAAGGCGCAAGCCTATCAATGGGACGCGATCAACCAGAAAGTGATCGACACCTATCTCGAAGTGATGGAACGCCGCGCCGCCTCGGCGCGCTGACGCGATACGCATCGGATAAAGGCGCCGCACATGCCCCTGGCCTTCCTTCTCGCCGCCGCCATGCTCCAGGCGATCGAGCCGATCGACTTGCCGGCGCTCGACGCCGCGATCGAGCGGTGCGAACGCGCGGCCGTGCTGCCGGTATTCGCCGAGGAAGCGCGCCGGCGCAGTGCGGCAGTCACCGCTTTCTATCAGGAGCAGTCGCGGATCGCCGCCGAGCGCCTCGACACCGCCAACCGGCGGCGAACGCTGCGCGAAAGCGCGGCGGCCCCGACACCGCCGCAAGGCGCGACCGGCGTGTCGGATCAGGAACTCGCCTTGCGCCAACTGGCGCTCGATGATCGCCAGCGCGCGCTAGACGACCAGCGCCGGCTGGAGACGATGCGCCAGGAAGCGATCGACCTGAAGCGCAGCTTTTTCCTCACCAAATGCCCGGCGAACCGGAAACCGGATTAGACCGCGTTCCATAAGCACGCGCCATCGTCGTGCGCGCGGAACGTCGCAGATCGGGTGGGAAGCGGTCACGGCGTGTTCGGCCGAACTGCCGTCCAGTCACCGTGCCAATAGCGGTAGAGCTTGTTTCACCAACGTTTTGTTTCAGGACCGAGCCAAGGCTCGAAATCTGCTGCCCGTGCGCCTTCTCGCGAACGATGTGGGCGGTCGTTGCCGCCGAGGTCGTTCTGCATGCTTTCCAGTAGCCCGATGGTCGCCGCTTCAGCGACGTAAGCGTCGCCCCACACATGCCATTGCTCGACCACGGCGAACACGTGTCTAAAGTCCTCCGTGTCTCCTCGGCCAAGGCGCTCGATCAAATGCGCGGCGAGGTCGCCGAGCGCGAGATAGAGCGGCGGCTCGAGCTCACCGGCCCATTCAGCGCAGAAAGCATCCCATTTCGGACGAAATGACGGATCCGCCTCCAACAGCGGCACAAACATGTCGGATCGATTTATCCCGGTCGTCCATGGCTGTCCGTCATATCCCAGCACCTGCGAACGTCTGCAATCGGGGCGTCAGCTGTCGTTCGCGCGTTCAAGGGTCACATGAGTTGCCAGTCAAGTCGACGGTTCTCGGCCTGGAGCTGTCGAACTCGGCTCTCGTCCTCCGGCAGGCACTGGTACGCATAGCTGACGAATGGAAACTCATGCTACGTGGTCTTCGACCTTGCCTTCGGCGCGCCCCCTACGTGGAACAAGCAACGCCTCGATCGGGCGAAGCGCTGGCAGACGTCCTGACCATCACAGCCAGTCGAAGGTCAGCGGCGCTTCCCGAAACGCGAAACGATCGAGATGGCGCGCGACCGCGCCCTTCAGTCCCTCGAGCTGTTCCTCGCTCGACGCGTCGATCCGGACCTCGAGCCCCGTCTCGGCGACGTTGAACGTCACCACGGCGTCCCCCGGATGGTTCGCGCCGCGAGCATCCTTCGGGAAGATCACAGTCCCGTTCTCGGGCGTGAACTCCACCTGGAGATTGTGCTCCCAATGCTTGCACAATTGCTGGAGATATTTGCTCGCGCTCTCGGTGGGCACCAGCGCGGACGCGCTCGCCGTCGTGATCGTCATCATTATTTCCTTCCCCTGCGGCGCCAGCCCATGCCGGCGCCGCAGCATCTCCAGTCGCGGCATCAGAGCCGCTCGATCTTCCGCGCCGCCTCGTCGAGAATGTCGGCGACCGCATGCAGCGTCTCGGGATCAACTTCCGAACCGCCCAGTCGCTCCTGCAACACAGCGCGCAAATTGCCCATCGCACGGCGAATCGGGCCCCCGCTGGTGCGCGCGTGATGCTCGCCGAGCTCGGCGAGCCGCTGGAACAGCGCGGCGACCTCTTCGGCCTTTTCGGCGAGTTCGGCACTGCCGGCCTCGGTGATCGCGAAGGCCTTGCGCGCGCCCTCGGCCTTTGATTCGACGAGGCCCATGTCGTCGAGCATCGTCAGCGTCGGGTAGATCACGCCGGGACTCGGCGCATAGGCACCGCCCGAGCGCTCCTCGATCTCGCGGATCAGGTCATAGCCGTGACGCGGCTGCTCCTCGATCAGCTTGAGCAGAACCAGCCGCAGCTCGTCGCCGCCGAACATCCGCCGCCCGCGGCCGCCGCCACGGCCGCCCTCGTGCATGCCCCAGCCGCCGCCCATGCCCCAGGCGCCCCGGCCCCAGCCGCCGCCGCGCGGTCCGCCGCATTCATGGCCGCGCGTATGGCGGCCGTGGTGAAATCCAAATCGCATCTCAAATCCTTTTTTAGCGAGTCATGATGCGTCTAAGATATATCTTGAATCGATTTGCACAAGCCCATCATGGGCGATGTTCGTCACTTTTGTATCCGGCGCCCCGCGCGCCTATCTTGTCGGCGATGCCCGATCTCTTTGCCACCGAGGAACAACCGCCCCGCATCGAGGAGCCGGCAGGCGGCCCGCTCGCCGATCGCCTGCGCCCGCAACGGCTCGACCAGGTCGTCGGCCAGGAGCATCTGACCGGCGCCGAGGGCGCGATCGGCCGGATGGTCGCGGCGGGCAGGCTCAGCTCGATCATCCTGTGGGGCCCGCCCGGCACCGGCAAGACCACGATCGCCCGCCTGCTCGCCGACGCGGTGGGCCTGCGCTTCGTCGCGATCTCGGCGGTGTTTTCGGGCGTCGCCGATCTCAAGAAGGTCTTCGCCGAAGCGCGCGAATATGCCCGGATCGGCCGCAAGACCTTGCTGTTCGTGGACGAGATCCACCGCTTCAACCGCGCCCAGCAGGACGGCTTCCTGCCCTATGTTGAGGACGGCACCGTCACCCTGGTCGGCGCCACCACCGAGAATCCGTCGTTCGAACTCAACGCCGCGTTGCTCAGTCGCGCGCAGGTCCTCATCCTCCACCGGCTCGATCACAAGGCGCTGTGCAAGCTGCTCGACCGCGGCGAGGCGCTCGAGGGCCGGCCACTGCCGCTGACCCCTGAGGCGCGCGACGCGCTCGTCGCGAGTGCCGACGGCGACGGGCGTTTCCTGCTCAACCAGGCCGAGACGCTGTTTTCGGTCAGTTTCCCGGCGCCGCTCGATCCCGCCGCGCTCGGCGACTTCCTCCAGCGCCGCGTCGCGGTCTACGACAAGGACCGCGAGGGCCATTACAACCTGATCTCGGCGCTGCACAAATCGATCCGCGGCAGCGATCCCCAGGCGGCGCTCTATTATCTCGCGCGGATGCTCACCGCCGGCGAGGAGCCGCTCTACGTGCTCCGCCGCCTGACCCGCGCGGCGGTCGAGGATATCGGGCTCGCCGATCCACAGGCGCTCGTCCAGTGCATCGCCGCCAAGGACACGTACGACTTTCTCGGCTCGCCCGAGGGCGAGCTCGCGATCGCGCAGGCCTGTCTCTATCTCGCCACCGCGCCCAAATCGAATGCGGCCTATGCCGCGCAAAAGGCGGCGTGGCGCTCGGCCAAGGAGACCGGCTCGCTGATGCCGCCGCAGAACATCCTCAACGCGCCTACCAAGCTGATGAAGCAGATCGGCTACGGCAAGGGCTATACCTACGACCACGATGCCGAGGGCGGTTTTTCGGGTGACAATTACTGGCCCGACGAACTGCCCCCGCAGACCTTCTATACCCCCACCGACCGCGGCATGGAAAAGCGCATCGCCGAGCGCATGGCCTGGTGGGACGAGATGCGGGAGAAGCGGCGGGATGGATAGGCCTCCCTTGTTCCCCTGCGAAGGCAGGGGCCCAGACTTGGCGCGGAGCGCCAAACACGCTGCCGCGTGCGATCGTTGTAGGGCTGGGCCCCTGCCTTCGCAGGGGAGCAGCGTATGAAAGACTGGGAAGACGCCTGCGCCTTCGCTTGCTCGCTTCCCGAGGTGGCGATCGAAAGCTGGTGGGGCACGCCTTGCCCCAAGATCAACCGCAAGGGCCTGATGTCACCGGGCCGCGAGCCCGGCAGCTTTGCGCTGATGGTTACAAAACCGGAAAAGGAACTGCTGTTCGAGACCGATCCCGAGACCTTCTGGCAGACCGATCACTACGCCAATTACCCGATGCTGCTCGTCCGTTACGGCACCCCCAGCCGCGAGCGGATCGAACTCTATATCCGACGCGCCTGGTGGGACCGGGCGAAGAAGCCCCAGCGCGTCGCGGCGGGAATGGCGGAGCGGCCGTGAACATGCCTTATCCTGCTCCTGCGAAAGCAGGCGCCCAGAGCCAAGAGCGGCTCGCCGGTGATACCGGGCTCCTGCTTTCGCGGGAGCCCGGAGCCTTTACCGACTTCATCGCGATCGACTGGTCAGGCCAGGCGGTCGAGCGGCCCAAGGGGCTCGCCGTCGCGCATGCCCGCGTTGGCGGCGAAGCCCCGGTGCTTCTTGACCGGCGCTGGTCGCGACAAGATATTCTCGAGTGGCTCGAATCGCTGGCGGTCGATGGCACGCGCGCGCTGATCGGCCTCGATCTCTCGCCGGCCTTCCCGTTCGAGGACGAAGGCGCCTATTTCCCCGGATGGTCGGCGTCCCCGCCCGACGGGCCCGCGCTGTGGAAGCTGGTCGACGAACTGAGCGTAGAGGATCCGCATCTCGGCGTGACCAGCTTCGTCGAGCATGCCGACGCCCGCCGCCATTTCCGCCAGCACGGCGATTGCGGCGATCTGTTCCCGCCCGGCCGGGGCCGCTTTCGGATCTGCGAGCATGGCCAGGAGGCGATGCGGCTGTCCCCCTACAGCTGCTTCAACCTCGTCGGCGCATCGCAGGTCGGCAAGTCGAGTCTCACCGGCATGCGTGTGCTCCACCGGTTGCGCGGCAAGATCGGACTCTGGCCGTTCGATCCGGTGCCCGAGACCGGCCCGTTGCTCGTCGAAATTTACACTGCGCTCCCCGCCCGGCTCGCCGGCATGCGCAAGGGGATCTCGAAAATCCGCGACGCCGAGACGCTCGATTCCCTGCTCGCGGCGTTCGGCTCCACGCCGCATAAGCCGCTGCCCCGCTATGACGACCACGCCACCGACGCGATCCTGTCAGCCGCCTGGCTGCGCGTCGCCGCCGGACAGCCCGAACTCTGGACACCAAACCTGCTCACCCCCAAACGTGCGCAAACCGAGGGCTGGACCTTCGGCGTCCCCTGACGCAAAGGAGCGCCAACGCCGGTTTAGCTCAGCTGGTAGAGCAGCGGTTTTGTAAACCGAAGGTCGCGGGTTCGATTCCTGCAACCGGCACCAGGACATAGTGGGCCACGAACATCGCGAGTCGTGGTCCACCATGCTCGCGACCGTGCAGATGTGCGCGCTTGCGCTCGCAGCGCGTCCGGCAGCTTGGATCATGCGCATCCCGCTAGGAGTCCTGAATGTCAAACGCGACCTAGAGCCGCTTGCGTAGCGTGCCGACCAGGTCGGTTCCGGGCAGCGTCTCGATCGGCTCGCCGGTGAGATCGGCGACGACACTGACCACGTCGACCGAGATCAGGTTGATCCGCGCAATCGTGTCGCGGTCGATCTGGACGGTCTCGATCGCGGCGATCGTCCCGCCCTCGACGCGGATCTCGGCCCAGTGGATGAACACCGAGCAATAGGGGCATTGCCAGGTCTGGCAGATCCGCACCGGTGCGCCGGGGGCGACCGGGTTGACCGGGAGATAGCCATCATAGTCTCCTGCGTTCACGCGCGCCGGATCGAGCTCAAGCGTGTCGCCGACGCCGAGCTCGGCCCCTTCGGGCGCATCGCGCAGATATGTGGACATGTCGGTGTCGGAATCGACGGGCGTCACCTTGCCCGTGATCGGACAGCGCAGGGCGGCGACGAAGAGGTCGTAGCTATATGCCATCTGTGCTTTCTACTTCTTGGGGAGCGGCAGCACGTTGATCGTACGCCCCTGGATCGTCACCGGAAAGCCGTTGGGGAAGGCTTCGGGCACGCTCTTGCCGAGCTTCGCCGGATCCTTGCCGCTGGCCACCAGCAGCCGGTTGTAGATGCCGGTATCGTGTGTGGCGAGCGTCGGGGTGACTCCGGGCTCGGTCTTGGCGAAGAAAACGTCGGCCACGATGCCGCGGTCCTCGACACCCTTGGTGCGGCCCACCGCGAGCCGTTCGAGCTCGGTGATCATGTCCTTGTACGGCTGGCTGTCGCGCGGGACGACGATGTCGAACGTCTCGGTGCCCGCGCCGGCGGACTTGGTGCCGACGACCTTGGGCACGCGCAGCTCCGCCCCGCCGGCGGCATCGATGCGCTTGAGCGCCGCGGCCTCGCCGGCCTGAAGCGGGGTGCCGGCTGCGCGCTTCTGCTGCGCGATCACCACATTCTCGTCGACGATCAGCGATTGCTTGTTGAGCGCCGGGCTCGGCAGTCCGCCCTGCTTGCTTGCCGCGAAGACGTCCATCTCCGCCTTGGTCTGGGAAAGCGAGCCGTTCTTGGTGCGTGCCCAGAGCTTGAGGAAGCCCTCGGTCTGCGCAGCGTCGAGCCCCAATGTCTTGGCATGCGCGGCGACCGACTCCATGTCGGCCACGGCCTGCAGATAGCCCGTCTTGAGAAGCGCCAGGTCCTCGGCCGAGAGCTTGCCGATGTCGCCGATCAGCGCAATCGCCTCGTTCGATTTCACGAAGACCTGGAAGTCGCGGATGCCCTGCTTGGCGGTCAGATAGACGGCGTAGATCAGCCGCCCGAATTCCTCGGCGCCGGGGAAGATCACCATGCGCAGCCCCGCCGGCGGCCGCAGGATCGCCTTCCATGCCTCGCGCGCCTCGGCGCGCGCTTCGGCGGCGCGGACGATGGTGTTGCGAATTCCTTCCTCGACATCGTTGAGCTTGGCGGTGAGCTTGGCGACGTCATTGGCCTCGGCCCCGGCCTCGAAGGCCTGGATCGCCGGGCGCAACTTGGGCAGCGCCGATGCAAGCGCCGCCGCATCGAACCCCGCGCCGATCACGGCCACCACCACCCAGGCGATGGTCGGGTCGTCCGAGCTCAGCTGCGCGCCATAAGCCGCGGACTTGAGCTCGTAGCGGCGGAACTCCTCGAGCGCCTGATACGCGCCGATGCCGAGCGCCGTGCCTGCTCCGAGCACCGCTACCGTCCCGCCGCCGCCGGTGACCAGCCCGGCGGCGATCGCGACCACGGCGAGGATGATTTGCGGGATCGCCTCGACCCAATGCACGTCGGAGATATGGTCGCGGATGATGCGGTCGCGGATCGATCCGCCCTGGATATTCTGCGCCTTGAACGAGGTCGCCAGCAACTGGTCGAGGCCGTAGATCATCGTCGGCTTTTCTTCGAGCGCCTTGCGCGTGGTCTCGATGTCCTTCTTCCGCGCCGCGACATAATCGAGCATCTGCTGGCGGCGCTGGCCGGGCGTGGTGGCGCGGGCCATGGCCTCGCGGTCGAAATCGCGCTGTTGGATCAGCGGATGCCCCGCGCCGGCGGCGCCGACCTTGGAAGCGCCGCTCGCTCGCGCTTCGTTGCGCTTGCCTACCCAATAGGCCTGGTCCTGCATCTCCTCGAGGGTCATCGGCATTTGCGCATGCTCGTCGCGGATCTTGTCCCCCGTCTCATAATCGGCGCGTGCGCCCGACGCTTCGAGCGCCTGGTGGAGCGTGTCGGTGCTGCCCGCCGCGCCGTAGCGTTCCTCCTCCTTCCACAATGTGTGGGCATATTGATCGAGCATCACCTTCGCGAGCGCGAGCGTCTCCTTCTCGAACGCGGCCTCATAGCGCTTGATCAGTGCCTCAAAGTCCGAGATGCCGCCGGGGAAGCCGGCGGTAATCAGGTCGGCGTCGAGCTCGGCGCGCATCTTGTTGAGCGTCGGCTGGGCGCCGATGCTCGCCCCCACGCCCATCGCCGCGCCCGGCCCGCCGTGCGCGCCCGCCATGGCGTTGCTCGTGCTCGTCTTGAGCATCGACATATATTGGCGGTAGCGGTCGTAGAGCGCATCCATGTTGAACAGCCGCGTCTCCACTTCGCGCCGTTCGTTGGTGACCTGGGCGCGCTCGGCGCGCTCGGTGAGGAAGCGGTCGATCGAGGATTCATAGACCGACCAGTCAGTCGTCCTGGCGTTGGTTCGGCTCTTGTACTCGGCCAGCTCGGTGGGTGTCAGCTCGGAGATTTTCTGCGCGATGCGCAGCGCCGTGTCGTAATCCTTTGGCTCGATCGCGGAGCGCGCCTCGGGATCGAAGATGAAGTTCTTGATCTCGGGGGGCAGTGCATCGATCGCCTCCCGCTTGCGCAGCAGATTGTCGCGGATCGTGTCCAGCGTGCCGCGGAATCTTTTATCGTCGGCCGAATTTCCCAGCTTCTCGCCGACCTTGTACTGGGTCTTGTCCCAAAATTCCTTATACGCTGCGCTATCGATCTGGGCCCGGTCTTCGGCGGAGAGCGATGCCGCGAACTTGTCGCGCGCTTTCTGCTCCTCGGGGCTGCCCGCCTCGATGCTGGTGTCGCGAATGGGCACGATGACATAGCCTTTGCGGACATCGGCATCGCTCGCGACCATCGGGTCGCCCACCCATTGCCAGGGAATCGTGGCGCGGCGCTTGGCGGTCTCGGCGTCGGGAGCTGCGGCGGCATATTGCCTGCCCACCTCGACCAGCAGCTCGACACTGCTCAGCGGCTTGGTGACCTTCACCGCGAAGGGGATCGAAACCCCCTTGGGCTTCTCGTCCTTGTCGCGACGCTGGAGCCGCTCGCCCGTTTCGGATTGCTGGACGACGTGCGCGAGCTCGTGCGCGAGCAGGTCCATGCCCGCGCTGCTGCCAGGATCGAACCGGCCAGCGCCGAACACGATGTCGCCGCCCTTGGCGAAGGCATGGGCGCCCATCGCCCCGGTCTCGCGTGCGGCGGCGCCGTCGGCATGAACGCGCACGTGCGAGAAGTCCGCACCGAAGCGCGGCTCGAAGAAGGCGCGCACCTGGGGCGGGAGCGGCGATCCGCCGCGCCGCGCCGGATCCGCTGCGCGTGCCGGGCGCGGAATGCCCGGTGGCGGTGCCCCGGGTGCACCGCGCAGCGCGATCGCCGCCGCATCGTCGGCTTTGCGCTCGAGCGCGTCCTCGTCGGGCGCCTTCTCGCGCCGTGCCGTTACGCCGTTTCCGGCCGAATGGGTGGGCATCTCGGCGAGCCGGTTGCCGATGGAAATGCGAGGCGGCGCTCCGATATCGGGCTGCGGCGCCGTCCCGCTCGCATGCGTATGGCCCTGCTCCTCCGGAGCCAGAGGCCGCCAGTCGCGCGTGGGTGCGGGACGCTGCATCGCCGATTCCCCTACTCGTGTTAGGCGCGATACTAATTGATCGGCGGGTGAGGGCAAAGGCGACGTTCGGATTTCTCGCACGTGCCATGTATTCGGCCGGCGTACAGAAAATATATTCCAGTAATCCTGCGGTGGTTATTTTGACCGTGCACCGGCGTCACGCATCGAGTTCTCAGTACCTTACCGGGCGGCGGGTTCGACGCTCCGCGGCGACATCAGGATAGACGCGCGCTTGGCCCGGCGGCGGACACTCGCCAGGTCGGTCGTCGCCGCGGAGGTAGATCGACGCTGCTGTACGTGCCTGGTCCCGAGAAGCTGCCAACGCAGCGCGCGAGGAACGAGGTATCGCAGCTGAGGCGAGCGGCGTCATTTCGGTTAGTCCGAGATCGCGATCGACGCGGTGAGCGCGGCACCGATCGCCTGCATATTGCCGCGCCCGCACCATACTCCGAATGGCGTTCACGCAGCGGCGCGCCATCCGTGCCGTGCGGCAAACGCTTGGAATTGCTGCAGCCATAGCAGTGGCTTGCCGTCGGGGCCGAGCAGCGGTGCGCCGTGCCCGCCGACTTCGCCGATGTTGAGCTCGGACGGCACCCCGGCATCCTGCAGCGCCGCGAACATCGCCAGGCTGTTCGCGGCCTTCACGGTCTTGTCGTCGGCGGCGTGGCAGACGAAGGTCGGCGGCATCCTCGCAGGGACGTTCTGCTCGAGCGACCAGGCCTTTTCCAGCGCCTCAGAAGGGTTGGCGCCGAGCAGTTCGCGCCGCGACTGCTCGTGCGCGAGCGGCGGTATTAGCGACACCACCGGAAAGAACATTCCGATCGCCACCGGCCGCGGCGACAAGCGATCGGCGGCATCAACCGCGTCGTAGGTTTTGCTCTCCGCGCGCTCGCCCAATTGACCGACGAGATGCCCGCCGGCGGAGAAGCCGATCGCCGCTACGCGTGCGGGATCGATCGACCATTTGGCCGCCCCCGCACGGATCAGCCGCATCGCGCGCTGTGCATCCTGCACCGGCGTCATCGGCCCGGCGCGCCAGCCATCGTGCGGCAGGCGATAGAGCAATTCGAACGCAGTGATCCCTTGGGCCGCGAACATTCGCGCGATGACGCCCGAGCCCCGCCCCACCGCAACACGCGTATAGCCGCCGCCGGGTATCAGCAGCACCGCGGCGCCATTTGGCCTCGCGGCGCGCGCCACGGTCATCACCGGCGTACCGATACGCGGCCAGGCGATGTCGTCGGGCGCGCCGCCGAGCGAACGCAGGACGGTCTCGTCGCGGACCGCTAGCCCTTCGCCGCCCGGCGGTGTGCCGGGCCAGAGCGCGATGCGCTCCGCAGGCTCTGCGGCGTGCACGACGCCGGCGATCCCGAGCGCAAGCCCCGATGTGATTACGGTACGACGGTCCATCGGCAATTCCTATTGCGACACTTCGGCCATGAACTGCGCCACGGTTTCCTCAACGTGATGAAGGGCGCCACCCGCCTCGGCCGCCCGGCGCCCAGCGTCCCGCGCCGCGGCGGCGAGCTCGGAGACGCGGTCGCTGATCTGCGCGATCAGCACCGCGATCTCGCGTGAGGACATCGCGGTCTCGTCGATCGAAGCCAGAATGGCGCCGACCGTCGCCACTTGCGCCTCCATTTCCGAAGACAGTCCGCGGACGCGTTCCATCAGTTCGCTGACGATCGCCAGGATGGCCTGGTTGGTGTGCGCCATGATCTCGCTGGCATTCTGCGCCTGGCGGATCGTGGCGGTGACCCCGCCAGTGGCGTCGGCGGCCTGGTCGGCAAGGCTGCGCACTTCCTGCGCGACCACTGCGAAGCCATGCCCGCTGTCGCCCGCGCGCGCCGCCTCGATGCTCGCGTTGAGCGCCAGCAGCTTGGTCTGTTGCGCAATACCTGCGATCAGTGTCAGCACCGATTCGATCTGAGCCGTGTGCGAGGCGAGGCTCGCGGCATTCTCCGCGCCCTGTGCCGCGATTGCGTCGGCGCGGCTGGCGACTTCGGTGGCGGTGACTGCCTCCTCGCGCGCCCGATCGAAGGCCGAGATCAGCACCGAGGCGCTCTCCGCCGACTGGCCCATCGCCGTCGCCGACTGGTCTGCCGCCGTCGCGACTTCGGCGGCCGGCCGCCTGAGCGCCTGCATCTCGGCGGCGGTACGCTCGGTGAAGCCGGCGACGTCGCGGCTGGCGCGGACGCTGGTGGTGATCGCTTCGCCCAATTGCTGGCGCACCGCCTTGGCCTCGGCGCGCACCGCGGCCTGGTTGCGCGCACGGGCGATCGCGCGCAATCGGCTGGCGATGATCTCGAACTCGATGCCGGCGAGCTTCTGGGTGGAGCGGGTGAGCCGTTCGAGCTGGGCAGGATCCTGGGTCAGCTCGAAGAACAAGGCGTGGATACGCATCTGCGCGACCAGCATCGATGCGGCCACCACCGCGAAGTCGAGATCGTTCTGCGAGATGCGATCGGCTTCGGCGATCACCGCATCGAGCCAGTCCTGGTCGATCGGCCGGGCAAGCTTCGCACGGGCATAATCGACCCGCGAGGCGACCAGCGCGTCCGACACCGGCCCGCCGGCGCGCCGCTCGAGCAGGTCACGCGCGATGCCGGCGATATGCGGCTCGATGAAGCGCCACGCCTCGTGCAGCTCGGCCTCGAACTGTGCGTCGATCGCATAGTCTCGCCGTAACGCCGCGGCGCTTTGCCGTGGCAGGGCAACATCATGATCGGCGGTGTCGACCGTCTCCACCAGCATTCACCCCTCCCCCTTGCGCCTCTGCTACCGCCGCACGTCCAGCCCCCCGCCGTCGAACGCCGCGAGATCGGCCCGCGTGAACAGGCTGGCATCGCCAGGCAGCGAATGCTTGAGCGCGGTGAGTGCCAGCCCGGCTTTGGCCGCAGCGCGCGGATCGCCGTCGCTCTCGATCAGACCGTGGAGCACACCGGCGGCGAAGGCGTCGCCCGCGCCGATCCGATCGACGATGCCCGCGATCAGCACTTCGTCGGTCTGGTGCGCGCCGCCACGGGCATCGACGCGCGCCGAGACCCGATGACTGTCGGCGTCGTCGACATGGCGCGCAGTCGAGGCGATGACCTGGAGCTTAGGGAAGGCGTTGAACGCCGCCTCGGCCGCCTCGCGGCGGCGATCCGAGCCTTCGCCCGAAAATGGCTTGCCGAGCAGCAACGAAACGTCGCGATGGTTTCCGAACAGAATGTCGGCATGGCCGATGAGCTGCGTGAGGACGCTGCGCGGATTGCTGTCCCAGGCTTCCCACAGCTTGGCGCGGTAATTGCCGTCGAACGACACTGGTACGCCGCGCGCCGACGCCGCTTCGGCCGCGGCGATCGCGGCGGCGGCTGTGTTCGGGCCGAGCGCCGGAGTGATGCCCGAAAGGTGAAGACGGGTGGCGCCGTCCAGCGCGCGGTCCCAATCCCAACTGTCCGCGGCCCGGGTGGCGAAGACGGAATGCGCGCGATCGTAGACGACTTCGGAGGCGCGCAGGCCAGCGCCGGGAGTGAGGAAGTAGAGCCCGAGCCGGCCCTCCTCGCTCGCGACGTGCGCCGTGTCGACACCGCGGCGGCGGAGTTCGCCGATCACCGCGCCGCCGAGCGGATTGTCGGCGACGGCGCTGATCATCCGCGTGCAATGGCCGAGGCAGGCGAGCCCGGTGGCGACATTCGCCTCGGCGCCGCCGACATTGACTTCGAGCTTCGGGGTCTGGAGCAGCAACTCACGCCCGGGGGGCGAGAGCCGCAGCATCAGCTCGCCGAAAAAGGCGATCGTCATGCGGCCGCTCCCCGGGCGAGGATCGCTCCCCTCCCGCTTGCGGGAGGGGTCGGGGGAGGGGCTGGCCGCGAGCGATGCGTC
>NZ_JBYSXG010000024.1:0-59461 GCF_058782005.1 Sphingomonas sp. FW306-1B-B10E | reverse complement strand
GGGTTGGGGTGGGGCCTGTCCCCGAGCCGTTCGCTTGCGGCACTGCCCCACCCCCAACCCCTCCCCTGAAGGGGAGGGGCTTATGAGCGTGGCACTCGACACCCGCCCCCTCGACCTGCTCGCCGACTTCCCGGCGATCCCCACGGGCTGGGCCTATCTCGACACCGCCGCGACCTCGCAAAAGCCGCGGCCGGTGCTCGACGCGATCGCGCGCGGCTATGGCGAGACCTACGCCACCGTCCATCGCGGCGTGTACCAGCGCTCGGCCGACATGACGCTCGCCTTCGAGGCCGCCCGCGAGCGGGTCGCCAAGTTCATCGGTGGAAAGCCTGAGGAGACGATCTTCGTCCGCGGCGCGACCGAGGGGATCAACCTCGTCGCGCAGTGCTGGGCCGGCACCCAGCTCCAGGCCGGCGATCGCATCCTGCTCTCGACGCTCGAGCATCATTCGAACATCGTGCCCTGGCAGATGGTCGCCGAGCGGATCGGCGCCGCAATCGACGTGATTCCGCTCACCACCGACCACCGCATCGACCTCGACGCGATGGCGGCGATGATCACGCCGCAGCACAAGCTCGTCGCGCTAGCCCATGTCTCGAACGTGCTCGGCTCGGTGCTCGATGCCAAGCGCGCTTGCCAGATCGCGCATGCGGCCGGCGCGAAGATCCTGCTCGACGGCTGCCAGGCGGTGCCGCGCCTGCCGGTGAACGTCGCCGAGATCGGCTGCGACTTCTACGTCTTCTCCGGCCACAAGCTCTACGGCCCCACCGGGATCGGCGTGCTCTGGGGCCGCGCCGAGCTGCTCGAGGCGATGCCGCCCTACCAGGGCGGGGGCTCGATGATCGACCGCGTGACCTTCGCCAAGACGACCTACGCGCCGCCGCCGGGTCGGTTCGAGGCGGGGACGCCGCACATCGTCGGGGTGATCGGCCTCCACGCTGCGATCGATTATGTCGAAGGCATCGGGCTGGACCGCATCCACGCGCACGAGACCGCGCTCGTCGCCCAGGCGCGCGAGGCGCTGTCGCAGATCAACAGCGTCCGCCTGTTCGGCCCCGACGACAGCGCCGGGATCGTCAGTTTTGCGGTGGAGGGGGTGCATCCGCACGACGTCGCCACCATCTTGGACGAAGGCGATGTCGCGATCCGCGCCGGGCATCACTGCGCGCAGCCTCTGATGGACGCGCTGGGGGTGCCGGCGACGGCGCGGGCGAGCTTCGGGGTCTATAATGGAGCGGCCGACATCGCCGCTCTGGTCAAGGGTGTGGAACGCGTGACGAGGATTTTCGGGTGAACGAGGAACGCAGAATCGTGAGCGAGGAAGTCGACGCCGTCGCGCCGCCGCCCAAGGCGCGCGTGGACGACGCCGTCACGCCCGTCGAGCCGTCGGAAGGCGTGCAGGAGACGTTCGAGCGCAAGCGCGACTATCTCGCCGGCTTCCTGTCGCAAAAGCCCCAGCCGCATGCCGCGGGCGAGCCCGGCGGCGCGCTCTACGAGTCGGTGATCGACGCGCTCAAGGAAATCTACGATCCCGAGATCCCGGTGAACATCTACGATTTGGGGCTGATCTACGGCGTCGACATCACATCCGATGGCCATGCCGCGGTGACGATGACGCTGACCACGCCGCATTGTCCGGTGGCGGAGTCGATGCCGGGGGAAGTCGAATTGCGTGTCGGATCGGTGCCGGGGATCGGCCATGCCGAGGTCAACCTCGTCTGGGATCCGCCCTGGGACCCGCAGAAGATGACCGACGACGCCAAGCTGGAACTGGGGATGCTGTAGAGTTCCCCTCCCGCTTGCGGGAGGGGTTAGGGGAGGGGCTGTTCAGGCCGCGCCACTCCCTATCTAGTTCAGGCCCTCCCCCGACCCCTCCCGCAAGCGGGAGGGGAGCGAGAAAAGAGATGACCGACACCAAGCTCCGCCAGCGCCCCGCTGCGCTCAACCTGACCGCCTCCGCCGAGGCGCGCATCGCCGCATTGATGGCCAAGGCGCCTGAGGGCACCATCGGGGTCAAGCTCTCGACCCCGCGTCGCGGCTGTTCGGGGCTGGCTTATTCGGTCGATTACGTCACCGAGGCTGCGCCGTTCGACGAGAAGATCGAGACGCCGGGTGGCACTTTCTATGTCGACGGCGCCTCGGTGCTCTACCTCGTCGGCTCGACGATGGACTGGGTCGAGGACGATTTCACCGCCGGCTTCACCTTCCAGAACCCCAACGCCAAGGGCAGCTGCGGCTGCGGCGAGAGCTTCACCGTCTAGGCGGCCAGCCGCGCGCGCATTCCGGCGGCCATCGCCGCATAGGCCTGCGCCTCGTCGTCGATCCTCAGCGATTCGTACAGCATCGCGAGGTTGCCCGCCGCGAGGTGGCTGCCGCAGCCTTCGGTCGATCCGTCGAGGTCGGGTCGCTCGCCGATCTCGAGGCAGCGCTTCCAGCTCCCTTCGACCACCGGGAGCAATTCGGCCATCGCGATGTCCGGCCGGCGGCTGGCGAGTTCGAGATAGAGATCCGCGACGGCGAAGAAGAAGTCGGGCGAGCGTTGCCAGCGGGCATGTTCGGCATCGATCAGCGCCACGCCTTCGTCGAACCGTTCGGCGCGCTTGAGCGCCTGGATCAGCGCGACGACGATGCCGTGGCGATAGGCGGTGTCGGGGGTGCTGGTGCGATGCGCCGCGAACAGCGCGTCGGCCGCCTCGCCCGGCTGGCCGCGCACGAGATGCTCGCGGCCGAGCTGGTACCAGAGATAGGAATCGTTGGGATGGGCGGCGATTTCGGCGCGCAGCAGCGCCTCGTTGCGCCCGGCCTTGCGCGCGAGCTGCGCTTCTTCGAACCCGTCATGCCGCAGTGCGAGCGACAGCAGCACCATCGGCAGCGCCGAGACCGGCTGCTCGTGAATCCGCCCTTCGTAGCGCACCCCGCGCGGCAGCACCCGCGGGATGAATTTGCGGGTCACCGGCTGGTCGGGCGCGGCCTGGTTGACGATGCGGACGCAGCCCAGGAAGCGCGGCTGCGCCGGGGCGGGCGGCAGTGTCTCCGGGCCGAGCGCGCCGGCATCGCCCTCGAGCCAGTCGTCGGCGTCGAGGATCAAATTCCAGTCGGCATCCGAATGATCGAGCGCGGCGTTGCGCGCGGCGGCGAAATCGTCGCACCACGTGAAGGAGTGCACTGTCGCGCCGCAGCCTTTAGCGATCGCGACGGTGTCGTCGGTCGATCCTGTGTCGAGCACGATCATCGCGTCGACATAGGGCCGCGCGCTCTCCAGGCATCGCGCGATGCAGCGCGCTTCGTTGCGGGCAATCACGACGAGCGCGAGGCGCGGCATGGGCAATCCTTGACTGAACTTCGGTACGTCCTGACCATTATAGGACGCTTGGTGACTGTGCCGCGCCGCCGGATCGGCTACAGCCGCGCAGCACCTTTCGTCGGAGAGTAGATATCATGGCCTATCCCCAGCCCTGGCACGCCGATGCCGACCGCTATGACGGTCGCATGCCCTATCGCCGCTGCGGCCGCTCGGGGCTCGACCTGCCGGCGATCAGCCTCGGCCTCTGGCAGAATTTCGGCGGCACCGACGTGTTCGAGACCGGCCGTGCGATGCTCCGCCGCGCGTTCGACCGCGGCGTCACCCATTTCGACCTCGCCAACAATTACGGCCCGCCCTACGGCTCGGCCGAGGAGAATTTCGGCCGCGTGATGGCGGCGGACTTCGCGAGCCACCGCGACGAATTGGTGATCTCGACCAAGGCGGGCTGGGACATGTGGCCGGGGCCTTACGGCGACGTCGGCGGCAGCCGGAAATACCTCATCGCCTCGTGCGACCAGAGCCTCAAGCGGATGGGGCTCGATTATGTCGACATCTTCTATTCGCACCGCGTCGACCCCAAGACCCCGCTCGAGGAGACGATGGGCGCGCTCGCGCAGCTCCACCGCCAGGGCAAGGCGCTCTATGTCGGCATCTCGTCCTACTCGCCCGACCTGACCCGCCAGGCCGCGGCGATCCTCGCCGAACACAAGGTGCCGCTGCTCATTCACCAGCCGAGCTATTCGATGCTCAATCGCTGGATCGAAGGCGACCTGCTCGACACGCTCGACGATCTCGGCACCGGCTGCATCGCCTTTTCACCGCTCGCGCAGGGGATGCTGTCGTCCAAATATCTGAACGGCGTGCCCGCCGACGCGCGCGCCGCCAAGGGCGGGTCGCTCGGCGAAGGGCTGTTGTCCGACGAGAATATCGCCCGCATCCGCGCGCTCAATGCGATTGCCGAGAAGCGCGGTCAGACGCTCGCCCAGATGGCGATCGCCTGGGTGCTGCGCGATCCGCGGGTGACCTCGGCACTGGTCGGCGCGCGTACCGTCGAGCAGCTCGACAACTCGCTGGATGCCGTGAAGCGGCTCGATTTCTCGGCGGAGGAACTCGCCGAGATCGATCAGCATGCAACCGAAGGCGCGATCGACCTTTGGAAGGTGTCGTCCACCTTAGAGGATCTGCCGCAACGATGAGCGTCGCCTTCCGCCGCGACAGCGACGAGGAACACAAGGAACCCAAGTTCGAGATCCCGCTCCCCGCCGGTCCCAATCTGGTGACCGCGCGCGGGCGGGCGCTGATCGAGGCGAAAGTCGCCGCGCTCGAAGCGGCGGTCGCCGCCGCGACCGAGGACGAGCCGCGCGAAGTGCTGAAGCGCGAGCTGCGCTATTGGAACACGCGGCGGACTACCGCCGAGATCGCGCCGCCGCCCGAGGATGGCGTTGTCGGGATCGGCTCGCGCGTGCATATCCGCCTGGCCGGCAAGGAGCGGGTGATCGACCTGGTCGGCCATGACGAAGCCGACCCGCATGCCGACCGGCTGGCCTTCTCGGCGCCGCTCGCGCAGGCGCTGCTCGGAGCGGAAGAGGGCGAGCGCGTCGACTTCAACGGCCGCGCCGAGGCGATCGAAATCCTCGAGGTTTCCGCGATCCCCGAGTGATCCGGGCCAGGCCCGGCCCGTCCTCCCGTTCGCCCTGAGCTTGTCTAAGGGCCGTTCTTCTTTGCCCCACACGCGAGAACGGCGCTTCGACAAGCGCAGCACGAACGGAAATGGGGACCCTCGTACCCGCAAACGAAAAGGGCGCCGGTCCGAAGACCGACGCCCTTTCGTCGTTGGAGCGAAGCCCCTCCTTAGAAGGAGAAGCGGGCGCCCACGCGGATGAGGTACAGCGAGCGGCGGACTTCCAGCGTGCTGGCGTTCGGCTCGATATAGCTCGAGTAGCGATACTGTGCGCAAGGCTGGTTCGGCGCAGTGTTGACCACGCCCGCGCCCGGCGTGGCGCCGGTGGCGACTGGCGCCGACAGACACTGCACGCGGACCGCGTCTTCGACGTACGGGAACAGCGCCTGACGGAAACCACCCCAGTTCTTGTTGAGGAGGTTCGGCAGGTTCTCGATGTCACCGAACAAGGCGATGCGCGACTTGCCGATGAAGGTCGGGATTTCCTGCTCGAGGTGGATGTCCATGCGGGTGTAGGCGCGCGAACGGGCGCTGTTACGCGGGGCGATCTTGCCGCGATAATCCTTCAGGTTGGTGTTCGCGACCAAGTTCTCCAGCGCCGCCTGCGTGGTTGCGGTGTCGTAGCTGACCAGCGGATCGCTCGCGCCGGTCGGTACGTAGAGCAGGAAGCGATCGGTGCGGCCGGTGACGCCGAACACCGGGCTACGGCCGCTCGTGATCACGTCGGACATCGTGTAGCTGTACGGACGGCCCGCCTGGGTCTCGCCGAACAGCTGGATGCGAGTCTTGTAGTCGCCGTAGAAGGCATGGTCGAAGCCGACGCCGTACTTGAACGACCAGGCGACCTGATCGTTCGAGGTGCCGTAGGCAGCGCCGCGACCGTCGAGGAACGCGCCGTTGCCGTAGTTCGAACCTGCAGTCGACGAAGTCGCCGGCGCCTGATCCTTCACGTCCTGCTGCGAGTAAGCGAAGTTCAGGTTGAGACCGAAGTCGAAGTCCTTGCTCACCCGGACGACGCCGATATGGCTGCGGCCCTTCGACGAGTTGGTGAGCAGGATGTCGGTGTTGGTGTTGGTGCCGACCAGCGGACCGTAGCGGGTGCGGCCGTCCGGCAGCACACCGATCGGGACCGAGCGGAGGTCGGTGAAGAACACCGAGGCGTTGGTGCGGCTGAAATAATAGTCCGCACCGAAGCGCCAGCCGCCGCCGAGGAAGTTGCGCGGCGTCCAGTCCGCCGACAGCGTCGCCTTCCACACGTTCGGGATCTCGAAGTCGGGATCGAGCGCGTTGATGTTGGCGAGGCCGTTAGCGCCGGTGTTCGGGATCTGCGCCTGGAGGCCGGCCGGGATCGAGGTGCCGGTGACGCCGTTCAGCAGGGGCTGTGCCGCGGCCGCCGCGACATTGGCGCCGTTGATCTGATAGCCGGTGGTGCAGCTCGAGCTGATCGCGCAACGCTGCACGGTCACCGAATTGATCGCCACGCCGCCGACGCCCGCACCCGCGTTCGAATAGCTGTTCGACAGGTAGACGTCCGGCGTACCGCCGCCGAAGATGCCGACGCCGCCGCGGATCTTGAAGTCGTCGATCGGCTTCCAGTCAGCGCCGATGCGCGGCTGGAACAGGCCCTTGCCCGCGACGGTGTGGGTGTTCGAGAACCCATAGCGGCTGGTGAAGCCCGGGTTGAGCGGCACCGGCGTGTCGGCGTCGAACAGGTCGTAGCGCAGGCCGACATTGACGTTCAGGCGATCGGTGACCGCGATGTCGTCCTGGATGCCGAAGGTGTACTGGCGATACTTGAAGTCGGCCGCGGCCTGGTTCTGATCGCCGGTCGCGGTGTTCTGATAGACCACCTGGCTGGCGGTGCGGTTCTGGAAGTCGGCGAGCGAGTCGAAGTAATAATTGCCCAGCGTGTTCTGCAGGAACACGTTGAAGATGCGCGCCTCGTTCATCTCGGCGAGCAGGCGCAGGTCGTGCGAGCCCTGGCTCCAACGGGCCTGGATCGAGCCGCCATAAGTGTCGGTGTAGAACTGGTTGGCCTGGGTCGAGTTCTCGACGCCCAGTGCGTAGACCGTGTTGTTGGGACCGCACGAGGTCGCGTTGTCGGCGGCGATGCCGCCGGGCGAGTCGTTGGTCGGATCGCTGCAGACGCGGAACTGGGCAAAGCCGCCCTCGCCGCCGGGCAGACGACCGCGCTCGTAGCTCTTGTAGAGGAAGCGCGCTTCGGTCGAGAAATTCTCGCTCCACTGCGAGTTCAGCTGGAGGATGCCGGCGCGGAGCAGCTCGGTGTTGCTGTAGCTGTTCGACTGGAGACCGAAGCCCGGCGTGTTGCCGTTGGTGCTGACGTTGCCGAGAACGTCGATCGTGTCATAGGCGTTGATGTACGACACCGACAGGCGATGATCGTCGTTGATCTGCCAGCTCAGCTTGCCGACGATCTTCTCGTCCTTTTCCTGCGACGTCGTCAGGATGCCGCCCGCGTCATAGCCGTAGACGCTGTTGGCGATCGAGGCGACCTGCGCGGCGGTCGCTTCGCTGGCGCCGGGAATCGCCGAGAACGGCTGAAGCGGATTGCCCTGCTTGTTGCGTTCGGCCGAGATCATGAAGAACAATTTGTCCTTGATGATCGGACCCGACAGCGTCGCGCCATAGGTCTCGCTCTTGTAATCGAGCGGGATCGTGGTGCTGCCGATGCGGGTGCCCGAGAGCGAATCGTTGTTCTGCGAATAGAAGCCGGTGCCGTGGAACTCGTTGGTGCCCTGGAGCAGCACTGCGTCGACTGCGCCGCCGAGGAAGTTGCCCTGGCGGATGTCGACCGGCGCGAGCGAGACGGTGAACTGGCTGATCGCGTCGATCGGCACCGGACCGCGGCGGGTCGGGTTGGCATCGGGGTTGAGGCCGAAATTGTCGCTGACGATCACGCCGTCGATCGAGAAGCGGTTGAAGCGCGGGTTGACGCCTGCGAACGAGATCGAGCGGCCGCCCGACGCGGTGTCTTCCATGCGCGCGAAGGGATCGCGGCGCATCAGGTCGCGAATGTCGCGATTGACGGTGGCGACTGCGGCGATCTGCTCGCGGCGCAGCAGCGTCTGCGGGCCGGTCGAGGTCGAGCCGGCGCCGGCGAGCGACGAGGCGGTGACGACGATCTCGCTGCCGGCATCGGCGGACGCGTTCGACGCGAGGTCGATCGGCACGTCATAGGGCTGGCCGACGACGGTGAAGATGTCGGTGACGGTGACGTTGCCCGAGGCGCTCTGGACCTCGACCGTGTAAGGGCCGCCCGGACGCAGGCCGCCGGCGTTGAAGGCGCCGCTCGCGTCGGTGGTTGCCGTGGAACGCTGCCCCGTCGCGGTGTCGGTGATGGTCACGGTCGCGCCGCTGACTGCGGTGCCGCTCGAGACCACGGTGCCGCGGATGTTCGAGGTGGTTTCCTGCGCGCTCGCGGCGGCAGGAATCATCAGCGCGGCTACAGCCACGCCAGCGAAGAGCTTGGTGCGCATTGGTAGAAGTCCCTTTCGGAGTGCCCTGGGTGCACGAATACACGCGCGGTGTCGTTCACCGTCGCGCCGCCCTTGGGATTGAAATATGTCGGCTAGATGACAGTCAATCTGGCAACGCTGGACAAGCCGTTGGTAACAGTTGATTCATTTGTTGCGTTGCAAAAAAGTCACTTGGCCGCGGCGACGATTTCCGCCCATTCGCTCTCGCTGATCACGCGGATTTCGAGTTCGGCCGCCTTTTTGAGCTTCGAGCCCGCGCCCGGCCCGGCGATGACCAGATCGGTCTTGGCCGACACCGATCCCGCGACTCGCGCGCCGAGCGACTCGGCCTGGGCCTTGGCCTCGTCGCGGCTCAGCGTCTCGAGGCTGCCGGTGAAGACCAGCGTCTTGCCCGAGACTTCGGACGCGCGCGTTTCCACCACGAAAGGCGGCGGCGAGACTTCGGCGAGCAGGTCGTCCCACACCGCGCGGTTGTGCGGCTCGTGGAAGAAGTCGGCGAGCGCCTGACCGACCGCGCCGCCGACATTCTCGACGCCGATATGCTCGGCGACCGCCTTGTCGAGCCGGGCGCGGTGCTTGGCCTCGCTCTCGCCGAGGACCGCCGGCAGGGCCTCGCGCAACGCGATCACTTCGTCGGCGAGCTTCTGCAGCGCGTCCAGCGTCGTGTAGCGTTTGAGCAGGTCGCGCGCAGTGATCGCGCCGATGTGGCGGATGCCGAGTCCGAACAGCAGCCGCGCCGCATCGGGCGCGCGCTTGGCCTCGATCGCGGCGAGCAGCGCGTCCACCGACTTGGCCTGCCAGCCCTCGCGGCCGAGCAATTCGTCGCGGTGCGCGGCGAGACGGAAGATGTCGGCGGGTTCCGCGATCCAGCCGAGATCGAGCAGTTCGACCAGGGTCTTCTCGCCCAGCCCCTCGATGTCGAGCGCGGCGCGGCTGACGAAATGCTTCAGCCGCTCGAGCCGTTGTGCCGGACAGATCAGACCGCCGGTGCAGCGGACATCGACTTCGCCTTCCTCGGCGACTGCCTCGGAGTCGCAGATCGGGCAATGGTCGGGGAAGGCGTAGGGCGGGCGGTCCTCGTCGCGGCTGAGATTCTCGACGATCTGCGGAATCACGTCGCCGGCGCGCTGGAGCATCACCCGGTCGCCGGGGCGAACGCCCAGCCGCGCGATCTCGTCGGCATTGTGCAGGGTCGCATTGGTCACCACCACGCCGCCGACGGTGACCGGCTCGAGCCGCGCGACCGGGGTGAGCTTGCCGGTGCGGCCGACCTGGATGTCGATCGCGCGGAGGGTGGTCTGCGCCCGCTCGGCCGGGAATTTGTGCGCGAGCCCCCAGCGCGGCGCCCGCCCGACAAAGCCCAATCGCGCCTGCCAGTCGAGCCGGTCGACCTTGTAGACCACGCCGTCGATGTCGAACGGCAGGTCGGCGCGCTGCGCCTCGATCACGCGATAGTGTGCCAGCGCAGCGTCGATCTCGAACGGCCCGGCGAACAGGTCGGATACCGGAAAGCCCATCGCGCGGATCGCGGCGATTGCTTCCGCCTGGGTCTCGCCGGGCAGCGCGCTGGTCTCGCCCCAGCCCCAGGCGAGGAAGCGCAGCGGCCGCGATGCGGTCACTTCGGCATCCTTCTGCCGCAGCGATCCCGCCGCGGCGTTGCGCGGATTGGCGAACTGCCGCGCTTCCTTGTCGGTCCCCTCGGCTTCGGCGAGCAGGCGGGCGTTGAGCGCCGCGAAATCGTCCTTCGCCATATAGACCTCGCCGCGCACCTCGAAGATCGCGGGCGCGTCGGCGATCGTCTGGGGCACATCCGCGATGGTGCGGACATTGGCGGTGACGTCCTCGCCGATCTGCCCGTCGCCGCGCGTGAGCGCCTGGACCAGCCTGCCCTCCTCGTAGCGCAGCGAGCACGATAGCCCGTCGATCTTCGGCTCGGCGGTGAGCGCGATCGCCGCATCCTCGGCGAGGTTGAGATAGCGCCGCACGCGGCCGAGGAAATCGGCCACGTCGGCATCGCCGAAGCCATTGTCGAGGCTGAACATCGGCCGCGCATGCGCCACCTTGGCGAGCCGCCCAGACGGCGCCGCGCCGACCTTGCGCGACGGCGAGTCGGCGCGGACGAGATCGGGAAACGCCGCCTCGATCGCGCCGTTGCGCCGCATCAGCGCGTCGAATTCGGCATCGCTGATCTCGGGCGCGTCCTCGCCGTGATAGCGCGCATTGTGGTGTGCGATCTCGGCGGCGAGCTTTTCGAGCTCGGCCGAGGCGGCTTCGGGGGTCTGGGGCAGCGCGGCGGTCATGTCTCCCGGGTTAGGGGAGGCGGCCGCCGCCGATCAAGCTTGATTGCGTGCCTCAGCGTGGCGATAGGGGCGAATGCGCCTGCTAAAGCTCGCCCTTGCCGGGCTGTTGTGGACCGTGGTGATCCTCTGCCTCGCGGTCACCACGCTCCCCCATTTCCTCGACCGCATCTATTATCGCGGGCCGGTGAGCGGCCATTTCGACGGCGCGCATTTCTTCAATCCCGACGGCGACGACGATTCGCTGCCCGCCGGCACCAGCCGCACCCGGCTGATCGCGCAGCGGCTGTTCGGCGATCCGACCCAGCCGGCCTGGCCCGACCGTGTCGCCGTCCGCCCGTCCAAGCCGCTCGCGCGCGTTGACGGCGCCGCGATGCGCGTCACCTGGATCGGCCATGCGACGGTGCTGATCCAGACCAGCGGGCTCAACATCCTCACCGACCCGGTATGGAGCGACAGCGCCGGCCCGTTCGGCTTCGGCCCACAGCGCGTCGCCGAGCCCGGCGTGCGCTTCGACGATCTGCCCGAGATCGACCTCGTCGTGGTCAGCCACAACCATTACGACCATATGGACCTCGCCACGCTCAAGCGGCTCTGGGATCGCGATCAGCCGGTGTTCGTCACGAGCCTCGGCAACGACGCGTTGCTGCGCGGCGCGGGCATTCCGGCGCGCAACGCGACGACCGATTGCGGCCGATGCCCGGGCGTGCAGGCGCTCGACTGGGGCGGCGGCACCGAAGTCGCGGGCAATGCGATGGCGCGCTGGTCGCAAAAGTCCGAAGGCGGCGCCCCGCTGGCGCGCGTCGTCGTCGTGCGCAACCACCATTGGGACAGCCGCTGGTTCGCCGACCGCAACCGCGCGCTGTGGTCGGCCTTCGTCATCCAGACGGTCAGCGGCGGCACTATCTTCTTCTCGGGCGACACCGGGCTCGGGGACGGCAAATGGCCCGCCGAGGCCGCCGCGCTCGGCCCGATCCGCTTCGCCGCGATTCCGATCGGCGCGTTCCGCTTCACCGAAGGCCAGATGGCGAGCGGCAGCCATATCGGGCCGCAGGGCGCGCTCAGCGTGTGGGACGGGCTCGGCCGGCCGTTCGCACTACCGATCCATTGGGGCACCTTCCGCCTGTCGCGCGAAGGCTATGCCACCCCGCCGCACATGCTCGACGCGATGCTGCGCTGTGCCGGCAGCGATCCGGCGCGCTTCCATGCCGCCGCGATCGGGGTGCCGTTCGACGTCCCCCCGCTCGGCGCCGCGCCGCCGCGTCCCGATCTGGCCAAGGTCGCGGCCTGTGCCCGCGCCGGCCGCTTCGACACACTCCGCTGACCGGCTTGAGCCCGGTTCCGTGCGCGGGTATCGTGGCCGGCGGGAGAGGGGCTCTGGAACAGGTCAACCGCCGCGCCGCGCGCGTGCCGCGCCGCTACGAGACGACGATCGACCGTACCGGGCTCGCGCTCGGCGCGGGCAGCGCGCTCGCCGGCGGGATCGTCTTCGCATTGCTGCTGCTCGGCGGCCAGCGCGACCCGCTCGCCTTGCTCGCCGGCTGGCTGATCGGCAGCCTGTTCTCGGGGATCGCGATCACCGCGGTGGGTGGCCCGATCTGGCTGGCGCTCCACGTCGCCGGGCACCGCCGCGCCTGGCATGCCGCCGCGGTCGGCGCCGCCACCGCGATGCTGCTCTTCGTCGGCGCGCAGACCTATGGCTTCGGCCTGTTCGACATGCCGGTGATGGACGAACGCACCTGGCTGTTCCGCTGGCTGAGCGCGCTGGCGTCGAGCGCGCTGCTCGCCGGGATCGCCGCGGCGATCGGCGCAGTGATGTGGCGGATCGCCTATCGCCGGGGCAGCGAGGCCTGAGCGGCGCGGCTCAGTCCTGTGCCTTCCCGGGGCACTCGCCGACGCGCGACCCGGCGGTGCGCATCCGCACCAGCGAATAGCCGGGCTGGCCGGCGACGCCGGTCTTGTTCTCGGTGACCACGTCGAAGGCCGTCGCCGCGCTGGTGCCGCTGATCGTGATCGCGGTCGCCGGCGCATTGGGCTTGGTGCACTGGATCTTGGCGTCGACCTTGCCGCCCTTCGCCACGTAGCGAATGAAGGTGCACTGGCCCGCCACCTTTTCGAGCTTGGCGATGTCGAAGGGCTTCAGCTGCTCGGCGGTGCGGCACTCGGTGGCGTCGCGCTCGAGGCTCTTGGCCATATCGAGCTGGCGGGCATTGTCCGCACCCGGCCCGACATCGACCGCCTCGATATGCAGATTCGCCTTCCACAGCCCGGGCTTGGCCGCGGTCTTGGGCGCGGCAGCCTTGATCAGCTTGGCGACCTGGTCGGAGGGGGCGTTGGTCACGTCGATCTCGCCGGTCTCGGCGGCGTGCTTCTCCTCGGCGGACTGGCAGGCGGAGAGCGCGAGGGCGGCGGCGGCTAGGACGAGAGTGGCGCGCATGTACGAGTTTCCTGACGGTTGGGCGCGGACTGAAAGCGGAAATGGAGGCGGTTGGCAATGAGGCTGTGGTGCCCGGGTATTCAGTCAATTAAATCCGGGAGTTCCTGGGCCAGCCTGAAACGATGGTTATCCATGAGGGCGCGGCATCGGCCCCTCTCGATATAAATTGCAGCAAAGCGATGGTTGTTCACCTGCAGAATGCCATTCGGCTCACGTTTGCCAATCATGTGAGAAATTTTCTCTTTGATGATTGGGACGTCGGAATCTGAGATCCCATCTGTTGTAGCAAAAACACGGCGAGCGCTCGTATCTGTCGTAGTCAACATGGCATTGTTTTGATCGAGGAAGCCGTATCCCATGAAAACAAGTGTCTCGGCTTCCCGCATCAGATTCTTGGCATCGGAAATCACGCCTTCGTCAGCGCTTTCTGTAAAGGTTTGGATGCCGTTGGAGATCGTCAGAAAGTCGCAGTCATGTCCACCAAACCGCGCGATTCCGGTTCCACCCTGCCAAGGCAGGTTTCCAACCCGCCCGTAAGGGTGGATGATGGTTAGGCGGGAGACGCAACTAATCGCTTGCTGCGGCGACGCGTCAAAATATGTCATTATAGAATTTACTAAAAAGTGTTCAAGGCATCTGTCATAATTGAACACCACAAATGCTACATTATCGAATAGACTCGCTAGGTCATTTACGGATCTGCCGGCAGTCAACAACCTCATTAGTGGCATATACCAACTTGCCTGAAGTTTGTCTCCGATCAGGTAACGATCAACTCCCGCTACAGGTAATTTCGCATAAATATTCAGAGAGGATGCGCGTTCTTTTTCGAGTATCGCAACTGATATAGCTAATTTTCCAATATCTCTAACTCTAGAATCTTCGCGATGTGCATGGAGATAGTTATCTATTGAGATCGCGAGCGGCAATCCGTATCGAATTTGATTTGCTGCATCAAAATATGCGTCTAGAGCATTCGTATATTCATTGCCCATATCTCGCTGGGCCATCTGGAAGATAGCACGATTTATTGCTGTGTTTCTTAGACCCCTTTCGCCTTCCTTCGGCGTTAGAAGTTCGGTCAAGGCTTCTCTCAATTGATCCCCGGAAGGTAGGCCGAGGTCGCAGCTGGCCCCTGCGCCAAGTACAAAAACCGTTCGTCGCGGAAACATAAATCCCCTCCCGACAGTGACGGTAGCCGACGCTAAAGATAAATGGAACGCGCGCATTGCCGATGCGTGCGGTGAGACGGACAATCTCGCACTAGCAAAATAGGAGTTGATCTGCTTTTGTTCTTGCGATGAACAAGCAGCCTAAAACCAGCGCTCAAATCAGCGACGCGCCAGCGTTGCGAAGGAGGCGCGTGCCTGCGCGTTCCCGAGGCGCCGGCGTCGCGCACCTGTCGCGCCGCTGGCGCCTTCTTGGCGCGTCGATGTGACGCGAGAGGCGCGCTGGTGTAGCGTCGCGGGTGCGAACCCGGCGCGAAGCCGTCGCGTCCTAGGTGCGTTCAGTGCAAAACCGCGCACAACGCGCAACTTTGACAACTTCGCCCCCGCCGAACGGGTTTGCGTCGCACCCTAGAGGACCCATATCCAGGCCATGGTCATCCAGATCCGCACCAATCTCGCCGAGCCCGATACCGGCGACACTTTCATCCCGCATCGCCCCAGCCGCCCCGAGAAGAGCGAGGGCGGCAAGCGCTTCAAGCTGGTCAGCGACTATCAGCCCTCGGGCGATCAGCGTTTCGCGATCCCCGAATTGGTCGAGCAGGCCAGGAACGGCGAGCGCGACCAGGTGCTGCTCGGGGTCACCGGTTCGGGCAAGACCTATACGATGGCCAAGGTCATCGAGGAGCTACAGCGCCCCGCGCTGATCCTCGCGCCGAACAAGATCCTCGCCGCGCAGCTCTATGGCGAGTTCAAGAGCTTCTTCCCCGAGAATGCGGTCGAATATTTCGTCTCTTATTACGATTACTACCAGCCCGAGGCGTACGTCCCCCGCTCGGACACCTACATCGAGAAGGAAAGCTCGGTGAACGAGGCGATCGACCGGATGCGGCATTCCGCGACGCGCTCGCTGCTCGAACGCGACGACGTGATCATCGTCGCCTCGGTGTCGTGCCTCTACGGCATCGGCTCGGTCGAGACCTACAGCGCGATGATCTTCGACCTCAAAAAGGGCCAGGTCGTCGACCAGCGCGAGATCATCCGCAAGCTCGTCGCGCTCCAGTACAAGCGCAACGACCAGGCGTTCGCGCGCGGCAATTTCCGCGTCCGCGGCGACAGCCTCGAAATCTTCCCGTCGCATTATGAGGACACCGCGTGGCGGATTTCCTTCTTCGGCGACGATATCGAATCGATCACCGAATTCGATCCGCTGACCGGCGCCAAGGTGGCGAACCTCGATTATGTCCGCGTCTTCGCCAACTCGCATTATGTGACGCCGGGACCGACGCTCAAGCAGGCGATGGGTGCGATCAAGCATGAGCTCGAGGAGCGGCTCAAGGAGCTGGAGGCCGAGGGCAAGTTGCTCGAGCACCAAAGGCTAGAGCAGCGCACCAATTTCGATCTGGAGATGATCGCCGCGACCGGCAGCTGCGCCGGCATCGAGAATTACAGCCGCTTCCTCACCGGCCGCATGCCCGGCGAGCCGCCGCCCACTCTGTTCGAATATCTGCCCGAGAATGCGTTGCTCTTCGTCGACGAGAGCCACCAGACGATCGGCCAGATCAACGGCATGTCGCGCGGCGACCACAAGCGCAAGATCACCTTGGCGGAGTACGGCTTCCGCCTGCCCTCGGCGATCGACAACCGGCCGCTGCGCTTCAACGAATGGGACGCGATGCGCCCGCAGACCACTTATGTCTCGGCGACCCCGGGCGGGTGGGAGATGGAGCAGTCGGGCGGCGTGTTCGTCGAGCAGGTCATCCGCCCGACCGGGCTGATCGACCCGCCGGTCGAGATCAAGCCGGTCGAGGAACAGGTCCAGGACCTGATCCAGGAGTGCAAGAAGACCACGGCGCTCGGCTATCGCACGCTGGTGACCACCTTGACCAAGCGCATGGCCGAGGACCTGACCGAGTACATGCACGAGGCGGGATTGAAGGTCCGCTACATGCACTCGGACACCGAGACGCTCGAGCGCATCGAGCTGATCCGCGATTTGCGGATGGGCGTGTACGACGTGCTGATCGGGATCAACCTGCTGCGCGAGGGGCTCGACATTCCCGAGTGTGGCCTCGTCGCGATCCTCGACGCCGACAAGGAGGGCTTTCTGCGCTCCGAGACCTCGCTGATCCAGACGATCGGCCGCGCCGCGCGCAACGTCGAGGGGCGCGTGATCCTCTATGCCGACCGGATGACCGGCAGCATGGAGCGCGCGCTCGCCGAGACCGGGCGGCGGCGCGAGAAGCAGCAGCAGTATAATCTCGAGCACGGCATCACGCCGGCAACGGTCAAGAAGAATATCGGCGACATCATCGCGCATGTCGCGTCGAAGGACGGCGTGCTGGTCGAGATCGACGAGGACCGGCCGCACATGGTCGGGCACAATCTCCGCGCCTATATCGAGGAGCTCGAGAAGAAGATGCGCGACGCCGCCGCCAATCTCGAATTCGAGGAGGCTGGACGGCTGCGCGACGAGATCCGCGGGCTCGAAGCAGAGGAGCTCGGGCTGCCGCCGGGCGAGCACAAGGCGCCGATCATGGGGCGCAGCAACGAAGGCAAGCCCGGCACGCGCAAGACGCGCTACGGTAAACAGACCAAGACGCGGTTCGGCGGAGGGCGCGGCCGCTGAGTCATGCAAGGCAAATCATAATATGCGAATGGTGCTCCGTAATCACACGCTATGGGAAGTCCACGGACTGACTGTCCTATGGGCGCCGTGTTTCTGGTGAGGTGCAGATCCAGGAGATGCGTTGGTGATTCGAAGTCTTTGCGCAGAACATCGCGCCCTCGAGGCCCAGGCTGCGCAATTGCTCGCGATCGTCGGCGCGGCGGTGCCCGATACCGCCTCGGTCGCGGCGATGCGCTGGCAGATGGCGCAGGCGCTGCGCGATCACTGCGCCCGCGAGGACCGGCTGATCTACGATCGGCTGCTCGCCTCGGGCGACGCGGTCGCCACCGATCTGGCCTGGCTGTACCGTAAGGAACACGGCCTGCTCGCCGCGGCCTTCGCCAATTACATGGCGGCTTGGCCGGTCGACCGGATCGGGCGGGAGTGGGAGCGTTTCGGCGCCGAGACGCGCGTCCTGCTCGCCGACCTCGCCAATCGGATCGTGCGCGAGGAAGAAGTGCTCTACGTCCATCTCGAGCGAGTCGCCGCGCTCCAGCGGGCGGCCGCCTGATCCGCGGTTGAGGCTGCGGGGGACTTACCCCATAAGGCGCGGCATGCGTCGTTTCACCCTGTTCGCCAGCACAGCTTTGGGCGTCTCGTCGCTCGCCGGCTGCGTCGCCCCCAGCGCACCCCCGCCGCGGCCCGCGCCGCCGGTCGTGGTTCCGGCGCCCACGCCGCCGCCGCCTGCCCCGCCGCCGCGCAGCGCCGATTGGCGCGACTGGCCGCTGACGCCGGGGACGTGGAGCTGGCGGTCCGAAGGGCAGGGCAGCGTCGCCGCCTTCGGCCTGCCCGGCCAGGCGCCCGAATTGTCGCTGCGCTGCGAGCGTGGCCGCGGCATCGTCCTGACCCGGCGCGGCCTCGCCTCCGCCCCCAATGTCGTCGTGCGCACCACCAGCGTGGCGCGGACGCTCGCCCTCACTCCCATGACGACGGGCCCGGCGGCGACGCTCGGCGTGCGCGACGCGCTGGTCGATGCGATGGGGTATAGCCGCGGACGGTTCTTGATCGAAGGCGGCGGCATGCCCACCCTGGTCGTACCCGCCTGGGCCGAGATTCTGCGCGTGGCGGAAGATTGCCGCGGTTGAGTCGCGGCGCGGTGCGCGTGCGGCGAACCACAGAACTCTAAGAATCGCACCATCTTTGCTGCAAAACAAGACTTGTTCTGCGATTCCGAATGATTCAAGATTCGGTCGTGGCGATAAGCCACGCTCGTTTCTTCAACTAGCGAAAGGAGGTGATCCGATGTCTCATGGTTCAGCAATGGGGTCGGTTCAGTTCGTTCGGGAGACGCGCCGCTGAGTTGAAGGCGCGGACGGAAGCCCTCCGTCCGTAGATGCGCGGGAGGTATCCTCCTCCAGTCAACGCGCATCGACCTTCACGCAGCGGCCCGCATGGTCTCCCGGGCTGGAACTCTCCGGCCGCTGACCATGTCGGAGGTCGCCGGGACCCCTGATGGGGCCCGGCGGCCTCTTTCATTTTGAGGGCAGCCCGTTCCGCTCTGATCGCTGGCGGCCCGCTAACGGGCGAAGATGTCGGGCCTAGCCGGATTGCCCCGCAAGCACGGCGGCGGCGGCGCGTTCGGTGAACCGCGGATCGGCGAGCGCGGCCAGGGCTTGTTGACGGGCTTCGGCCTGGTGGCCGAGATCGGCATAGGCTTGCGCGAGGTGCCAGCGCAGCCCGGCGTGGCGGGGCGCGAGCACGACGGCCTTCTGGAGCAATTCGATCGCCGCCTGCGCGTCGCCGCTGCGATACAGCGCCCAGCCATAGGCGTCCGCCACCACCGGGTTCGCCGGCGCAAGGGCGTAGGCCGCTTCGCCGAACTCCAGCGCGGAATCCGTCTCGCCCGCGGCCGAATAGGCGACCGCGAGATCGGCATCGAGGGCGGCGTCGCCATCGCCGATGCGGCTGCGCAGCAGCTCGAGCGTGTTGATCGCGGCGTCGTGATCGCCCGCGGTGAGCTGCCATTCGCCTGACAGACGCAGCGCCACCGCGTTGACCGGGTTCTGCGACAGGAACAATGCGAGGACATTGGCCGCGTCGGCGCGGCGATCGGCGCGATCGAGCGCCTCGACCAGCCGCAGCATCGTCGCTTCGTCGAAGCGAAGATCGGCGGCGCTGCGATAGGCGCTCGCCGCATCGGCGAAGCGGTTCATGAGCATCAGCGTGTCGCCGACGAGCAGGTGCGCGGCGGGAACTCCGGGATAGCGCGCGGCCATGTCCTGCGCCTTGGCAAGTGCGCCGGCGGCGTCGCCCTGGCCGATCAGCGCACGGATCAGCGGGACGGTCGCGCTCGCGTCGCCGGGGCGCTGATCGGCGTCGGCGGCCAGCACCTTGGCGCTATCGTCGGCGGAGAAGGCGTCGGACTTGCCAGACACCGGCCAGCTGGCGCGATCGAGCAACTGCGCAGCGGCGGCGCGGTCGCCGATACGCTCGAGGCCGCGTGCCGCCAGCGTCAGCGCATAGCTGTCGGCATCGCCGCGCTCGATCACCGGGCGGAGCAGGTCGATCGCGTTGCGCGCCGAATCGGTTCGCAGCAGCGCAACCGCGAGCAGCTTGCGCGCCGCGAGGTTCATCGGCTGGTTGGCGACGAGCGGGCGCAATTTGTCCATCGCCTGCTCGTAATCGGCCGCCTGGATGTCGAGCGCGCCGCCGAGCAGCAGCGCGGCAGGGATGGCGCTGATGCCGCCGCCCGCCTGCTCGAGCAGGCCGCGCGCCAGATCGCCGTCACCAGCGCGTGCCGCGATCACTGCCTGCAGATACAGCGCCTGTACACCCGCCGGCCGTACCGCCAGCGCGCGCCGCGTCGCCGCGAGCGAATCGATCGTCCGCCCGACGTCACCCAGGGTCGCGGCATATTCGATTAGCGCGCCATAATCGCTCGGGTCGCGCTGCAGCGCGGCCTCGAACCAGGGCAGCGCAGCAACCAGCCCGAACTGGCTGCGTACCATCTCGCCGCGCAACACCAGCGCATCGAGATTGCCCGGATCGAGCTTCACGGCCTGTTGCGCGGCCTGGATCGCGCCGAGCACGTCGCCGGCGTCCAATTTTATCCGGCCCGCGTCGGCCCAAAGATCGGCGTCGCCGGGGCCAACGCGAAGCGCGTCGTCGATCGTGGCGAAGCTTTCGGGCAGTTTGCCCAGCGCCGCGAGCGCGCGGGCACGGATGCGGAGTGCATAAGCCCGGAATTGCGGATCGGCCTTGGCGGCCGCGGCGAGTGCCTTTTCCTCCTGGCCTTGGAGCAGCAGGGCATGCGCGCGCAGATGCGCGAGCTGCTGTACCTTGTAGCCGGCATCCGCGGCGCGCTGGAGCTCGGCCTCGGCACTGACCCCGTCGTCGAGCGCGAGCATCGTCCGCGCGAGAAGCAGATGCGCCTGGGCATTGTCCGGATCGGCGCGGACGGCGATAAGCGCCTGCGCGCGCGCGGCGGTGGCGTTGTGCGCGCCGAGCAGCCTGTCGCCACTCTCGACGGCTTGCTGCGCCGCCGCCGGATCGAGCCGCGCCGGCGAAAGCGTGAGCCCGGCCACGACCACGAGTACGAAGACGGCGGCCGCGCCGCCGATCACGATCAGGCGGCGGAGCGCCGGCTTGCGCCGAGCGGTGCGGCGGCGTCTACGGCTGGAGGTCATAGGCCTTCATCAGGTCGTATAGAGTGGGACGGCTGATCCCGAGCAGCCGCGCGGTGCCTGAGATATTGCCCTCCGCGCGGGCAAGCGCGTGGCGGATCGCCTTGCGGTCGGCCAGCTCGCGCGCGGCCTTGAGGTTGATCGGGATCGGATCGGCCTTGTCGGCAAGATCGAGATCGGCGGCGGTGACCATCTTGCCCTCGGCCATGATGGTCGCACGCTTCACGCGGTTCTCGAGCTCGCGAACATTGCCCGGCCAGTTCCACGCATCGATCGCTGCGAGCGCGTCGGGCGCGAAGCTCCTGGCGCCGGTGCTCATCTGTGCGGCGTATTTCTGGAGGAAATGGCGCGCGAGCAGTCCGGCATCGCCTGGGCGTTCGGCGAGGGAGGGGATGCGGATCACGATTTCGGCGAGCCGATAATAGAGATCCTCGCGGAAGCGGCCTTCGGCGACCATCGCGTCCAGGTCCTGGTGGGTCGCGCAGACCACGCGGGTGTCGACCGCGATCGGCTTGCGGCTGCCGATCCGCTCGATCACGCGCTCCTGGAGGAAGCGCAGCAATTTGACCTGGAGCGGCAGCGGCACGTCGCCGATCTCGTCGAGGAACAAGGTGCCACCCTGCGCCAGCTCGATCTTGCCCTCGGTGGTCTTGACCGCGCCGGTGAACGCGCCCTTTTCGTGGCCGAACAACTCGCTCTCGAGCAGGGTCTCGGGAATCGCCGCGCAATTGATCGCGACGAACGCGCCCTTCTTGCGCGCCGAAGCCTCGTGCAGCCCGCGCGCGAGCAGTTCCTTGCCCGTGCCGCTCGCGCCGAGCAGCATCACCGACACGTCGGCCCCGGCGACACGCTCGATCGTGCGGGTGACCTTGAGCATCTCGGGCGCGCCGGTGATCATCCCGCCGAGCACCGCACCGGCCTCGGCGCGTTCGGCGAGGCGGCGATTCTCGGCCTCGAGCGCGTGAACATGGAACGCGCGCGCGACGATCAGCCCGAGCGCGTCGATGTCGATCGGTTTCTGGTAGAAGTCCCAGGCGCCCAGCGAGATCGCCTTGAGCATCGATTCATGCGCACCGTGGCCCGAGGCGACGATCACCTTGGTGTCGGGGCGCAGCTTGAGGATCGTCCCCAGCGTCGCGAAGCCTTCGGTGGTGCCGTCGGGGTCGGGCGGCAGGCCGAGATCGAGCGTCACCACCTGCGGCTCCTCGGCGCGGACGACGGCGATCGCCTCCTCGCGATTGGCCGCGGTGTGGATCTCATAGCCTTCATAGGCCCAGCGCAGCTGGCGCTGCAGCCCGGCATCGTCCTCGACGATCAGCAGCTTCTTCATGTCGGTCATGCGGCGCGCTCCCGCGGCAGATCGGCGGCGTGCGCGGCGTTGAGGATCACGCGGAAGCGCGTGCCCTCACCCTCGCGCGAAGTGACTTCGATCCGGCCGCCCATCGCCGCGGCTAGCTGGCGCGCCTCGAATGCGCCGATGCCGAAGCCGCCGGGCTTGGACGAGACGAACGGCTTGAACAATTTGTCGCGCACGAAGGCGGCGGACATCCCACAGCCGCGATCGACCACCTCGATCGCGACATGGACGCCGTCGGCGCTGACCGCCAGGTCGATGGGCGAGTCGGCGGGACTAGCCTCGATCGCGTTCTGGACCAGATGGTTGAGCAATTGCTCGAGCGTCGTCGGATCGGCATGCGCGACGGCGCTGCCGGCGCCGGTGATCGTGATCGGATGGTGACGCTGCCGCGCGGCGGCGACGCGTCGGACCACGTCGAGAACCTCCATCGCATGTGGCGCCTCGCTCCGCCCGCGATGATGCTGCGAGAGGCGCGCGAGCAGGGCGTTCATGCGCTCGGCCGAATCCTGGAGCGTCGCGATCATGTCGGCGCGGAACTCGGGCTTGTCGGCGTGGCGCTCGGCATTGCGCGCGGTTAGGGTCAGCTGGCTCACCAGGTTCTTGATGTCGTGGAGGATGAACGCGAAGCGGCGGTTGAACTCGTCGAAGCGCTGCGCGTCGGCCAGTGCCTCCTGCGCACGCGCCTCCGCCAAATAGCTCGCCACTTGGCGGCCGGCGACCTTGAGCAGGTCGAAATCCTCCCAGTCGAGCGCGCGGTCGAGCGGCGGGCGGGCGAGCAGGATCGCGCCCGCGAGACTGCCGAGATGCGGCAAGGGCACGAGCACCCAGGCGCTCGCGATTTCGAGCATCGAAGGCGGGATGGCGGCGGCGTCCGGGCCGTTGGGCTCTCGACGCACGCGATCGAGCTCGACGATACGGCCGGTGCCGGCCAGATGAGCGGCGAGCGCCGGATCGCCGACGCCGGGCAGCTTGCTGCGGTCCCAGTTCCAGCTGGCACCGGGCTCGAGTCCCGCACCGTCGGGCACCAGCAGCAGGCCGGCGGGGGATTCGGTGAGGTCGGCAATCGCCTTGACGATGCGCTCGTCGAGCGGCGCCGCGCCTTCGGGCGCGCCGAGCGTGTCGGTGAAGCGCATCCATTCGGCGCGATAATCGTAGCGATGCCGGAACAAGTGCTTGGCGAGCTTGACCTTGGTCCAGGCGCGCAGCCAGCCGTTGGAGACCAAGGTGAGGATCGCGGCAGTCGATCCGAGCACGAACGCGGTCTGGAACACGCGCGCATTGCTTCCGCCGACCGTGGCGAGCGCGCTGGTGGCGAGCGCGAGCAATGCGAAATAGGCGCCGATCGCGACCAGCGACAGCGACTGATAGGCGACCGCGCGCGAGACCTGGACGTTGAGCTCGCCCTTGCGCTGCAGCGCGGTGATCATCGCGAGGGCGACTGCGATCATCGCGACGCCGCGCGCCGCGATCGACTGGAGATGCGGCTGCGCGCCGAGATATTCGGTGCAGAACAATGCGAAATCGGCGAACCACAGCCCCGCCAGCGCCGCTACGATCCAGCGCAATGCGCCGCCAGCGGCCGGGTTGAGCGCCGAATGCAGCGCCTGCATCAGCACCAGCGCCGCGACGGCGACGAGCATGCGCAGCAGCAGCACCGCACTCTCGACCGGCTCGGTCGGCGCAAGACCGTCGGCGATCGCGATCATGTGGAGAATCAAGGCGCCGATGGCCACCAATGCAACCACGCCATAGACAGTGCCGAGCGCCAGCGGCGGACGGACATTGGCGTCGCGCCGGTGCAGCGTGACCATGAAGCCGAGCCAGCTCAGGTTGCGCAGCGTCTCGAAGACGCGCGTCACCATCTCGCCTGCGCCGATCCCGGCCACGGCGAGCGCCCAGAGCGCCGTGAGCGCCAGCGCGGCGGCGAGGGGGCGGCGCGGCAGCCCGCTGGTGGGCGCGCGGATCGTCCACAGGGTCAGTCCGCCGAACAGCAACGCCGCAAAGGCGTGGCTCCACAGGATGAGCGTCGCGGTCATCACCGCGCGCCTTCGGGAAACAGCACGACGCGAATCGTCTGGAGCAGGATCAGCAGGTCGAGGAACGGCGAATAGTTCTTGGCGTAGAACAGGTCGTATTCGAGCTTCTGGCGGCTGTCCTCGATCGAAGCGCCATAGGGATAGTTGATCTGCGCCCAGCCGGTGATGCCGGGCTTCACCATGTGGCGCTCGGCATAATAAGGCAGCTTCTGCTCGAGATCCTCGACGAATTGCGGGCGCTCGGGGCGCGGCCCGACAAAGCTCATCTCGCCCTTGAGCACGCTCCAGCATTGCGGCAGCTCGTCGACGCGGATTTTCCGAATGATCCGGCCGATCCGGGTGATGCGCGGATCGTCCTTCTCCGCCCAGATCGCCTGGCCCCCCACTTCGGCGTCCTGGCGCATCGAGCGCAACTTGATGACGTCGAAGCCGACGCCGTAGAGGCCGACGCGGCGCTGGCGGTAGAATGCCGGGCCCTTGCTCTCGAGCTTGATGGCGATCGCAGTGACCAGCACCAGCGGGAGCGTCAGGACCAGCAGGACGAGGCTGGCGGCGATGTCGAACAGCCGCTTGAACGCGCTGGAGACCATCCGTCCCGACGAGAAGCCGTCGGAAAAGATCAGCCAGCTGGGATTGACGCTGTCGAGGTCGACGCGACCGGTCTCGCGTTCGAGGAAGGTCGAAGTGTCGTTGACATGGACGCCGGTGGTCTTGATCCGCAGCAGGTCCTTGAGCGGCAGCGCATTGCGGCGCTCTTCCAGCGCGAGCACAACTTCGCTGGCGTTGAGCAGTTCGACATGGTCGGCGAGATTGTAGATGGCGTCACGCGCGATCGCCTCGGGAATGACGCGATTGGCTTCGCTCATCGCGACATAGCCGACCACTGCGAAGCCGGCGCCCGGCGCCTTGGCCAGAGCCTTGAGGCGCGCGGCGCGCGGGCCGGCACCGAGCACGACGATGCGTCGCTTGAATGCCTGGCTGCCGAGCGTCTTGCCGAGGAGGATGCGCAGGAAGATCAGCAGCACCACCGACATGCCCATCGCGTAGAGCAGGTTCGAGCGCCAGAAGCTGATCTCGGGGATCAGGAAATAGAGCACGCTGAGGCAAAGCACGCCGAGCGAGATTGCCACGATCAATCGCGCCGTAGCATAGCGCAGCGACTGAAGCGCATCGGCGCCATAGACTCCGACCGAGATCATCGAGACCTCGACGAAGGCCATGTAGCTGAGCAATTGCGGCAGCCGATCGGTCATCGGCGTGGTGGCCATGTCGAGCTGCTGCGCGCGCAAGATCCAGCCGAGCTCGCCGGCCGCGAGCAGCAGGACGAGATCGAGCAGGCCGAGCAGCAGCACGGCATTGGGCACGTAATGCTTGAACAGGCGGATCATGACCCCGCCAGGATTAAGGGCTAAGTGTAAACAAACCCGACACGCATCGATCGGCATCGAGAATTCGCCGGATCGGCTTGGGCCGACGCAACCGTTTCGCTTCCACATCGTTTCAACAGGCGGGGCAACTACCTATATCCACGGCCTAAACCAGGGAACCAATCGTCATGCCGGAAGCGAAGCCGATCATCCCCGTCATCCTCTCCGGAGGATCGGGTACCCGGCTGTGGCCGATGTCGCGCGCCGAGATGCCCAAGCAGCTGCTGTCGCTCACCGCCGAGGAGACGATGCTTCAGCTTACCGCGCGCCGCGCCGCGGGCGAGAAGTTCGATGCGCCGATCGTCGTCGCCAATGCCTTCCATGCCGACATGGTCGAGGAACAGCTCGCCGCCGCGAATAGCGAGGCCAAGGCGCTGGTGCTCGAGCCGGTCGGCCGCAACACCGCGCCGGCGATCGCGCTCGCCGCCATCGCTGCGGGCGGCGGCGCCGAACCGCTGCTGGTGATGCCGTCGGATCACGTCATCGGCGACGTCGACGCGTTCCACGCCGCGATCCACGCCGCGCTGCCACTGGTCGAGCAGGGCTGGCTGGTAACGTTCGGGATCACCGCCGACGCGGCGGAGACCGGCTATGGCTGGATCAAGGTCGGCGAAGCGGTTGGCGAGGGCGTGCACCGGGTCGAGCGCTTCGTCGAAAAGCCGCCGCGCGACAAGGCGGAGGCGATGCTCGCCGAAGGCGGGCATACCTGGAACGGCGGCATCTTCTTGTTCCGCGCCGACGTCTATCTGGGCGCGCTGGCGAGCTATGCCCCCGAGATGCTGCACGCGGCGCAGCAGGCGATGGACAAGGGCCGCCGCGAGGGCACGCGGATCTGGCCCGATGCCGACGCCTTCGCGGCAAGCCCGTCGGATTCGATCGACTATGCGGTGATGGAGAAAGCGCCGCAGGTGGCGGTGGTGCCGGTGACGATGGGCTGGAGCGACGTCGGCAGCTGGGATGCGCTGCACGCGATCAGCCATGCCGATGAGGGCGGCAACGTCGTCCGCGGCGACGCGGTGGTGATCGAATCGAAGAATTGCCTCGTCCGCGCCGAGAATGGCCGGCGCGTGGCGCTGGTCGGTGTCGAGGACCTGATCGTGGTCGCGGCGGGCGACGACATCCTGGTGCTGCCGCGCGGCCGCAGCCAGGAAGTCAAAAAGATTATCGAGGCGATGAAGCACTGATGGGCGGGCGAGTGCGGCGCAAGGCCGCGCTCGCGGCGGTGGCGGCAAGAGCCGTTGCTGCACCTCCGGTCTGTGCCTTGTGCGATCGGCCGCTCGGCGCACGGACCGAATGGCACCATGTCGTGCCCAAGAGCGAGGGCGGGCGCGATACGGTGCCGCTGCATCCGATCTGCCATCGGATCATCCACGCCACCGCGTCGAATGCCGAGCTGGCGCGGCTCTATCCGACGCTCGACGCCCTGCGCGCGCGCGACGACATCCGCCGCTTCGTCACGTGGATCGCGGACAAGCCGCCCGATTTCCACGCGCCGACGCGGCGGAAGTTAGACTAAGCGAGCAGCGCCTCGGCCTGATCCAGCGTGTCCTTCATCGCCGCGACCAGCGCCTGATATGGTGCGGGCGAGGCCATATCGAGACCGGCGCGCTTGAGGATGTCGACCGGATAGTCGGACCCGCCAGCCTTGAGCACCGACAGGTAATTGTCGCGCTCCTTCGGCCCGCCCTTGAGGATCGCCTGCGCGAACCACGTCGCCGCCGAGATGCAGGTGGCGTACTGGTAGACGTAGAAGCTGTTGTAGAAGTGCGGAATGAACGCCCATTCGTTGCCATAGGCGGGTTCGAGCTTCATGTTCGGGCCGTGATAGCGCTTGAGCAGGTCGAAATAGACGCTGGTGAACTTGGCGCCCGACAGGCCTTCGCCCGCCTCGGCCATATCGTGCGCCTTCAATTCGAACTCGGCGAACATCGTCTGGCGATAGAAGGTGCCGCGGAAATTCTCCATCTGCTGGCCGAGATAGAAGAGCTTCTCTACCTTTGTCTTGGCGTTCTTGAGCATGTGCGCGACGAGCAATTGCTCGTTCAGCGTCGAGGCGATCTCGGCGAGGAAGATCGGATAGTCCGCCTTCTCATAGGGCTGGCTGGCATTGGCGATCAGCGAGTGGAGTGCGTGGCCCCATTCGTGGGCATAAGTGCTCAGTCCGTCATATTTATCGCTGAGATTGAGCAGCAGATAGGGGTGCACTTCATAGGCGCCGGGGTTCATGTACGCGCCGGGGCTCTTGCCCGGGCGCGGCCACGGATCCATCCATTTCGCCGCGGTCGCCTTGGCGATGCGTCCCTGATAGTCGGGGCCGAGCGGCTTCACCGCCTCGAGCGTCGTCGCGCGCATCTGGTCGAGCGTGAACGGGCGATCGAGCGACACCAGAGGCGGGTAGATGTCCCAATAGCCGAGATCGGGCAGCTTGAGCATCCGCCGGCGCAGCTCAAAATAGCGATGGAGCTGGGGCAGCCCCTTGTTCGCCTCGGCCACCAGGGTGCGGTATACGGCCTCCGGGATGTTCGAGCCCGACAGCGCGCTGGCGAGCGCGGTGGGGTATTTACGCGCCTTGGCGTAGAAGATGTCGCTCTTGACCTTGGCATTGTAGGTCGCGCCGAACGAGTTCTGGAACTTGCCGTGCGCGGCCCAGAAGGCGTCGAACACTGCCTTGCGGTCGGCGCGGTCGGGGGCGTCGCGATTGAGGGTGTAGCCCTGGCTGTCGAGCCGGACTTCCTTGCCGGTCGACAGCCGAATCGTCGGCCAGGGGATGTCCGACGAGCGGAGCTGTCCGGCGATCTCGCCCGGCGCCTGGAGCGGCGCGCCGGCGCTGGCAAGAATCCCCTCGCTCTCCGGCGTCAGCGTGTGCTCGGCGTGGCGGACGATGTTGGCGAGATAATAATCGAACCGGGTCTTGAGCCGGGGGTCGGCGGCGACGAAGCCGTCGATCCTGGGCTTGCCGACCGCGAGGATCTCTGGGGCGAACCAGGCCGTGGCCTCGCCGAACGCGGTGTAGAGGTCGACCGCCTGCGCCTGCTTCTCCTGATAGGCGGCGACGCGGACGTCCTCGTCGCCCTTGAGGCCGACATAGGTGTAGATGCGCGCGATCGTCTTGCCGAGATCGGACTGGAGCACGAGCGCGTCGGCCAGCACCGCGGCGCTCTCGCCGAGGCGGCCCTTATATTTGGCGAGGCCCGGGAGCGCCGCCAGCGCGCTCTTACGCGCTTCGTCCCACGCGGCGTCGCTCGGATAGATTTCGGTCAGGTCCCATGCGGCACCGGCGTTGGCCTGCGCGGCGCCCTGCGCCCAGGCGGGCAGGGCGGTGGCGAGAGTCGCGAAGGCGCCGGCGCTCAGCGCTTCGCGGCGGGACAATTCGGTCATTCAGGCTTCCCCGGAAGGCGCGCCGCGGCGCGGCGCAAGGTTGGAAGCCGCCAATCTGTCGCGCTTTTCCAAGCAAGGAAAGCGCTTTGTCGCCTCAGGAAGCCAGCGCGTCCTTGCGCGCATCGCGATATTCGGCGCGCGAAATCACCACCCAGTCGCGCTTGGCACGGCGCCGCATCGGCGTTCCACAGAAACGGCACTTGCTGACGAAGCGCTCTTCGGCACCGGAACGCTCGATATGCTTTTCGGAACGCTCGTGCTTGCCGCTGAAGCAGCGCAACCGGCCCGGAATCCAAGTGAACACTCTATTCGATCCCCCTCAACTTCACCGGCCAAGTTCCTGATCGGGATCGGAAGGTCAAGGCGCGGACGTCGTATCGGTCGCAACATTCATCGCAAAAAGCAGAAGGGCCGGGGTTGCCCCGGCCCTTCGCATTGGTTCGATCAGGGCGCGCGGGCAAAGTCCGCGCTGGACGTCGACGGGTTCGACGGCGCTGCCGCCGACCCGCCGTCCGGATCGAAAACGAGTCCCGAACCAGCGCGGCTGGTTCAGGCCGTTCCCGATCAGAAGTCCATGCCGCCCATGCCGCCCATGCCGCCGCCCATTGCGGGCATTGCAGGCTTGTCTTCCGGAAGCTCGCTCACCGCCGCTTCGGTGGTGATGAGCAGGCCGGCGACCGAGGCTGCGTTCTGGAGCGCGGTGCGGACGACCTTGGTCGGGTCGATCACGCCGGCCGAGACCAGGTTCTCATAGGTGTCGGTCGAGGCGTTGAAGCCGAACGAGGTGTCCGACTGATCGAGCAGCTTGCCCGACACGACGGCGCCGTCATGGCCGGCGTTCGAGGCGATCTGGCGGACCAGCGCAGTCAGCGAGCGGCGAACGATGTCGACGCCGCGGGTCTGGTCCTCATTGGCGCCCTCGACGCCGTCGAGCACCTTGGTCGCGTAGAGAAGCGCCGTGCCGCCACCGGGAACGATGCCCTCTTCGACCGCAGCCCGGGTCGCGTGCAGCGCGTCGTCGACGCGGTCCTTGCGCTCCTTGACCTCGACTTCCGAAGCGCCGCCGACCTTGATCACGGCAACGCCGCCGGCGAGCTTGGCGAGACGCTCCTGGAGCTTCTCACGGTCGTAATCGCTGGTGGTGTTCTCGATCTGCTGACGGATCGCGTCGGTGCGGCCCTTGATCGCATCGGCTTCACCCGCACCGTCGACGATGGTGGTGTTGTCCTTGTCGATCGAGACGCGCTTGGCGGTGCCGAGCATGCCCAGGGTAACCGACTCGAGCTTGATGCCGAGATCTTCCGAGATCACTTCACCCTTGGTGAGGACGGCGATGTCCTCGAGCATCGCCTTGCGGCGATCGCCGAAGCCCGGCGCCTTGACCGCTGCGACCTTGAGGCCGCCGCGCAGCTTGTTGACGACGAGCGTGGCCAGGGCCTCGCCCTCGATGTCCTCGGCGATGATCAGCAGCGGACGGCCCGACTGGACGACCGCTTCGAGGATCGGCAGCATCGCCTGCAGGTTGCTGAGCTTCTTCTCGTGGATCAGGATGTAGGGGTCGTTGAGCTCGACCGTCATCTTGTCCGGGTTGGTGATGAAGTAGGGCGAGAGATAGCCACGGTCGAACTGCATGCCCTCGACGACGTCGAGCTCGAATTCGAGACCCTTCGCCTCTTCAACGGTGATCACGCCTTCCTTGCCGACCTTCTCCATCGCCTCGGCGATCTTCTCGCCGACTTCCTTGTCGCCATTGGCCGAGATGATGCCGACCTGGGCGACTTCCGACGAGCCCGAGACGGGCTTCGAGCGGGCCTTCACGTCCTCGACGACCTTGGCGACCGCGAGATCGATGCCGCGCTTGAGGTCCATCGGATTCATGCCGGCGGCGACCGACTTCATGCCCTCGCGGACGATTGCTTGCGCCAGAACGGTGGCGGTGGTGGTGCCGTCACCGGCGACGTCGTTGGTCTTCGACGCGACTTCGCGGACCATCTGCGCGCCCATGTTCTCGAACTTGTCCTTGAGTTCGATTTCCTTGGCGACGGTGACGCCGTCCTTGGTGATGCGCGGAGCGCCGAACGACTTGTCGATCACGACGTTGCGGCCCTTCGGCCCCAGCGTGACCTTGACTGCGTCGGCGAGGATGTCGACGCCGCGCAGGATGCGCTCACGCGCGTCGCGGCTGAATTTCACGTCCTTGGCTGCCATGTTGGCTACCCTTTCAAAATTGGAAGTTTAGAAAGTTGCGGTCTTGGCGAGGTTCAGCCGACGATCCCGAGGATGTCGGATTCCTTCATGATGAGGAGGTCCTCACCGCCCACCTTGACCTCGGTGCCCGACCACTTGCCGAACAGGATGCGGTCGCCGGCCTTGACGTCGAGCGGAGTCACCTTGCCGTCCTCGGCCTTGGTGCCGGTGCCGACGGCGACGACTTCGCCTTCCTGCGGCTTTTCCTTGGCTGTGTCGGGGATGATGATCCCGCCGGCGGTCTTTTCCTCGGCTTCGACACGACGGACGAGCACGCGGTCATGCAACGGACGAAAGCTCATTGCGCTGCGATCCTCTACTTGGGTTGAACAGGGTTTAGCACTCACTTTGGATGAGTGCTAACGCTCGGGGATATGCGTAGGGCGGCCGCTTTCGTCAACGGGGTTGCGGTGGAATCTTTGACGGTCGGATTCGAGCGCTTTGCGATGATGCGTTCGGCCGGCCAGCTCTCCTGCGAAAGCAGGAGGTGCTGCATCGCGAGCAATGATAGATCCGTTGTCGTGCAGCTGGAACAGGCGTACAATATCGCCGCCGGGGATATCGAGGGAGCGCGTCATGACTGTCGCTCGTATCGACGCTGCCGAACGGCCTGCCGAGGCATTCGAAGTCCGCACCATTGCCGTTGCCGATCTCCGCGACTCGTTGCGCGAAGGTTGGGCCGACTTCCTAGAGCATCGCGGCGACCTGCTGTTCGTCGGGATCCTCTATCCGCTCGTCGGCTTCGCCGCTGCCGCATTCGCGCTGCAGGACTCGCTGGTGCCACTGTTCTTCCCGCTCGCCGCGGGCGTCGGCCTGATGGGCCCCGCGGTGGCGGGCGGATTCTACGAACTGGCGCGCCGCCGCGAACTGGGATTGGAATCGGGCTGGTCGCATTTCCTCGATGTCGTCCGTCGGCCGTCCTTCGACGCCTTCCTGGCCGTGGCGGCGGTCCTGCTGGTGCTGTTCTTCGCGTGGCTGGCGGTCGCCGCCGGGCTCTATGTCGCGCTGATGGGCGTGGCAGCGCCGGCGAACCTCGCGGCGTTCCTGACCCGGCTGTTCACCACGCCCGAGGGCTGGGCGCTGGTCGTGCTCGGCAATCTCGCCGGGCTGGCCTTTTCGGCGGCGGTGCTGACGATCAGCGTGGTGGCGATGCCGATGCTCGTCGACAAGGACGTCGACGCGCGCACCGCGATCCACGTCTCGCGCCTCGCGGTCATGGCCAACAAGGGCGTGATGCTGCGCTGGGGACTCCTGGTCGCGGCGCTGCTGGTGATCGGGTCGATCCCGTTCTTCGTCGGGCTCGCGGTGGTGCTGCCGGTGCTCGGCTATGCCACCTGGCACCTTTATACCAAGCTCGTCCGCCGCTGATTTCACGCTCCTGTATTGGCGAAATAACACACGGCCGTTTACTCGACCTGCGCCATCCGGTAGCAGAAGCGCGCAATCGAGGAGCGGTGCCAAGTGAAACTGGTTCGGGGCGCGTGGAAAATTCTGGTCGGGATCAAGGACTTCCTCGTCCTTGCTCTGCTACTCATGTTCTTCGCGGGGCTGTTCGCCTTGCTGTCGTTCAAGCCGAACCGGGCCGTGGTGAGCGACGGCGCGCTGGTCGTCGCGCTCGACGGGACACTGGTCGAGCAGGCCGAGGAGGCGGATCCGCTCGCCGGTGTCGGCGGCGGGCAGGTGACCAAGCAGCACCGCCTGCGCGACGTGCTGCGCGCGCTGGAGACCGCGCGCAGCGATCCGCGCGTCAAGGCAGTAGTGCTCGATCTCGACCGGTTCATGGGCGGCTATCCCGCGGCGGTGAGCGAAGTCGCGGCCGCCGTGGGCAAGGTCCGCGCGAGCGGCAAGCCGGTGCTCGCTTACGCCACCGGCTATACCGACAAGAGCTATACGCTGGCCGCCAATGCCAGCGAGATCTGGGTGAATCCGCTGGGCGGCACCTTGTTTGCCGGGCCGGGCGGGACGCAGCTTTATTACAAGGGGCTGATGGACAAGCTCGGCGTCAATGCGCACGTCTACAAGGTCGGCAAGTTCAAGTCCGCGGTCGAGCCCTATATCCGCACCGACATGTCGCCCGAGGCGCGCGCGGCCAATGACGCGCTGTATGGCGCGCTGTTCACCCAGTGGCGCGAGGCGGTGGCCAAGGCGCGGCCCAAGGCGCGGATCGCCGACTATATGGCGCAGCCTGATGCCGTGGTGGTCGGCGCGCGCGGCGACATCGCCGCGGCGAACCTGTCCTACGGGCTGGTCGACAAGGTCGGCGACCGGCTGGCGTTCGGCAAGCGCGTCGCCGAGATCGCGGGCACGCCGGCGGGCAAGCCCGCGGGCAATTTCAAGACGATCAAGCTCGCCGACTGGATCGCGGCCAACCCGGCACCGGCGGGCGGCGACGCGATCGGGGTGATCACCGTCGCCGGCGAGATCGTCGACGGCAAGGCTGGGCCGGGAATGGCCGGCGGCGACACGGTGAGCGGGCTGCTGCTCAAGGGGCTCGCCGAGAAAAAATTGAAGGCCTTAGTGGTCCGCGTCGACTCGCCCGGCGGTTCGGCGATGGCGTCGGAGCAGATCCGCCAGGCGATCCTGCAGGCCAAGGCGCAGGGGCTGCCGGTGGTGGTGTCGATGGGCAGCCTGGCGGCGAGCGGGGGCTATTGGGTGTCGACCGCGGGCGACACGATCTTCGCCGAACCCGACACGATCACCGGATCGATCGGCATCTTCGGCATCCTGCCGTCGTTCGAGAACAGCCTCGCCAAGATCGGCGTGACCACCGATGGCGTGCGGACCACGCCGCTGAGCGGCCAGCCCGACGTGATGGGCGGGATCAACCCGGTGACCGACCGGATCCTGCAGGCCGCGATCGAGGCGGGCTATGGCCGCTTCGTCAACCTCGTCGCGCAGGCGCGCAAGCTGCCGCCGCAGCGCGTCGACGAGATCGGGCAGGGCCGGGTGTGGATCGGCGGGGTGGCGCACCAGTTGCGGCTGGTCGATCGCTTCGGCGGGATCGACGCGGCGATCGCCGAGGCGGCGCGGCGCGCGAAGCTCGATCCGGGCAAGGTCCACGCGGAATATCTCGAAAAGGCGCCGAGCGCGTGGATGCAGCTGGTCGCTTCGGTGATCGGCGGCAGCGGCGACGAGGAGGACGGCGATTGGGCGGACCAGCCCGGCGGCGCCGACCTCTATGCGCGGATCGCGGGCGAGCGGCGCGCACTGCTCGGCCAGGCGCTCGGCGATGCGCGGCGGCTGGCGCTCGGCGGCTCGGTGCAGGCGCGGTGCCTCGAATGCATGGCGATGGGGCCGGCGGTGGTGCGGGCCGAGGACAAGAGCCTGCTCGACCTGATGATCGCGAGGATCGGCCTGTGATCGCGATCCGCGCAGCGACGCCCGAGGATGCGGGCGCGATCGCGGCGATCTATGCGCCGCACGTGCTGACCGGCACCGCATCGTTCGAGATCGACCCGCCCGACGCCCGCGCGATGCGGACGCGGATGGCGGCGAGCGACGGGCTCTATCCGTGGATGGTTGCGACCACCGGGGGCGAGACCGACGGCGGCGTCATCGGCTATGCCTATGCCAGCAAGTTCCGCGATCGGCCGGCCTATCGCTATGTCTGCGAGACCTCGATCTATTTGACCGAGACCTCGAGCGGGTCGGGCGTCGGGCGGCTGCTCTATGCCGCGCTGATCGATACGCTGCGCGCGCAGGGCTTCGTCCATGCGATCGGCGCGATCACGCTGCCCAACGACCGCTCGATCCGGCTGCACGAGGCGGTCGGGTTCCGCCGCGCGGGCGTGTACCGCGAAGTCGGGTTCAAGCACGGCCAGTGGATCGATGTCGGCTTCTGGCAATGCGAGCTCAACGAACCGAGCGTGCCGCCCGTCGAGCCGCGCCCGTTCAGCGCGATCGGCGTGGTGCGTAGCTGAGCCGGACGTTAGGGGGATATTGACTCGCTTCGGCTAGCCCCGCCGCTCCATGGGAATCCGGGGGGATGATATGCGGCGCATGCAACTGGCCCTGTCTTGCTGGATCGGGCTGTTCCTGACCGGCTGCGGCGAGCAGCATGCGGTCGACGTGAAGCAGCCGAGCGCTGCCGAGCTCGACGCCGCGCTCAAGCGGTTCGTCGAGATCACCCCGAAGATGCGCACCGGGCGCTGGGACGTGGCAGTCTCGGTGCCGGGCGTGAAGCTCGAGGGCGTCGACAACGCAACCGCCGAGGAACTGCGCGCCGAGGGCAAGGCGCTGAATACCACCGCGCGCTGTCGCAAGACCGATGCGGCGCTCGACCCGAACGCCGAGACCGAGATCAAGGTGAGCCTGCGTCCCGGGTGCGCGATCGAGCGGCTGACCGCCGATCCGGGCGCCCTGGCGTGGACGGCGCGCTGCACGATCGGGGATACCATCCTCAAGGACGATACGCGCATCCAGACGACACCCGAGAGCTTCGTCACGCTGCGGACCAGCATGACCGGCTATAACGGCAATGAGGACGGCGAGAAGCGGACGCTGCAATATGACGGGCGCCATGCCGGCGGATGCCGGGGCGACGAGGTCAACCAGTCGACCTTCTGGTCCGATCCGCGCTGAGGCTTATCGCAGCCGCGGTCAGCGATGGCCGCGATAGGCCGGCAAATGCAGCTTCCAGACGATCGCGGCGGCGCGCAGCGCGAAGCCGGCAGTGGCGGCGATGAGCCCGGCGGCGAGCGGGGTGAGCCCGGCGAGGCTCAGCCCGACATAGACGGAAGAGGCGAGCGCCGCGGCGGTGACGTAGAGCTCGGGGCGCATCAGGATCGACGGCTCGCCCGCCAGCACGTCGCGGATGATCCCGCCGACGCAGGCGGTCATCACCCCCATCAGTGCCGCGGGGATCGGCGGTATGCCATAGCCGAGCGACTTGGCCGCGCCGAACGCGGCATAAGCGGCGAGGCCGAGCGCATCGAGCCAGTCGAAGGTGCGGTCGCTCCACCAGCGCTGCGGCGTGACCCAGATCGTCGCGGCGACGAATAGGATCAGGCCGGCAAAGGCGGCGTCGTGGACCCAGAAGACCGGCGCGCCGATCAGTAGGTCGCGCACCGTCCCGCCGCCCACGCCGGTGACCAGCGCGAAGAATACCACGGTGACGAAGGTCAGCGCGCGGCGCGTCGCGGAAAGCGCGCCGGTCGCGGCGAACACCGCGATCCCGAACAGGTCGAGCACGGGGAGGATCGGGCCGATCTGCGCGGCGACCTGGGCTTGCATGATCGTCTTTTCCCTCGTCGGCGCGGCGAGGTCAAACGCGGGCTGGCGGCGGGCGCTGCGCTGCGGCATTAGGGCGGGCATGGAACGGACTGAATCGCCGTTGATCGCCGTCGCCGTGTGCCTTGCGGCGCTGGCCGGCTTTGTCGACGCGCTTGCCTTCACCAGCCTCGGCGGCTTCTTCGCCTCGTTCATGAGCGGCAATTCGACGCGGCTCGGGGTCGGGCTGGGGCAAGGCGTGGGCGGCGACGCGGCGATGGCAGGCGGGCTGATCCTGAGCTTCGTCGGTGGCGTGATCGTGGCGAGCGTACTCGTCCGCGCCGCCGGGCATCGCCACAAGGCCGCGGTGATGGCGACGGTGACCGCGCTGCTGACCCTCGCGGCGATCCTCGCGACGGTGGCGCCCGGGCCGCCGGTGCTGCTGCTGCTCGCCGCGGCGATGGGCACCGAGAACGGCGTGTTCAATCGCGACGGGGAAGTGACGATCGGGCTGACCTATATGACCGGATCGCTGGTGCGGATCGGCCAGAAGCTCGCTGGCGCGCTGATGGGCGACCGCGACCGCTGGGGCTGGGTTCCCTATCTCGCATTGTGGCTCGGCTTCCTCGCCGGCGCGGTCTCGGGCGCGGCGAGCCAGATGCGCTGGGGCTGGGAGGCACTGTGGCTCGCGGCGCTGATCGCCGGCTTGCTGACCCTGGCGATCGCGCGGCTGACTGGCCGGGGCGCTCCGTCCTCCGAGAGGTTGCGCAGTCCTAACGCTTAGGGTGGCTGTACGAGCGCTGCATTCGGCCATCGAGCCCGTGGATGGTCAGCTCGGTATGCTGATGCTGGCTGATCGGCAGGCCGAACCCGACCGCCTCGACCTTGGTGGTGGTGACATGGCTGGCACGCTGGCCGTGGTCGCGCTTGACCTGCCAGCCATCGGGATGTGGCATCACGCGGTGATTGTCTCGGGACATGATACGTCTCCTTTATCCGTCCGATATCAACGCCCTGCGGACCGGATGGATTCACGTTTTGCAGACGAGCGGTGCGCACGGCCGGTCGAGCCGGGCGTTTCGCAATGGCGATGCTTTCGTTAAGCTGACGGAATGGACGGATCCTTTGAGGGGCGATGCAGCTGTAGCGCGGTCCGCTATCGCCTGACCTGCGCGCCGATGATCGTGCATTGCTGCCATTGCAGTTGGTGCCAGCGCGAAACCGGCAGTGCCTTCGTGATCAACGCGCTCATCGAGCGCGACCGCATCGAACTTGCCGGCGAGGCGCCGGAATTGCTGATGACGCCAAGCGCGAGCGGCAAGGGCCAGGAGATTGCCCGCTGCCCGCAATGTCGCGTGGCGCTGTGGAGCCATTATCCGACCGCGGGGCGACGCGCGGCGTTCGTGCGCGTCGGCACCCTCGCGACGCCCGATGCGCTGCCGCCCGACGTGCACATCTTCACCTCGACCCGCCAGCACTGGTTGCCCTTGCCGGAAGGCGCGCCCGTCTTCGACGGATTCTACGATCCCGCGACGCTGTGGTCGTCGGAGCAACGCGCGCGTTGGCAGGCGCTGATGGCCGGCTGACTTACCAGCCGAACCGGTCGAGCATCGCACGTGCCTCGCTCGACGGCATCCGCGCGATCAGCACGCGCATCGTCGCGCCGCCGACCAAGGTTCCGGCGTGCCAATAGGCCCAGTCGATCACTTGCCGATCGCGGACGCTGACCTGCTGGCCCTGCGCGAAGCCCGCCGAGAGGGGCTTGTTGAGCAGACGTGCGGTCGTGACGTCGCCCTGGTGCGAAATCACTTCGGCCCAGATGAACTCGGACGACGCGCCGGGGAGCAGGTCGTACTTGATCATGTAGCCGCCCTCGTCGGGGCCGGGCGCGGTGGCATGGCCGAAGAAGACCGGGAGCCCGGCGCGAGCCTTCGCCATAGCCGCGACCATTTCGGGATCGCCTGCGGGAATCGCGATGGTCGCATCCTGCGCAATCGCCGGTGGCGAAACGAGCAGAAACAGAATGGCGACGACGCGGCTAAGCCGGGGGGGGGCGCTTTGGCGCCGCCGGCCGGCCGGGCCTAGTGCGCTCGCGATTAGCTCCGCTAATCCCGTCGCCGGCCCGGCGCATCAGATGTGGATCGGCTTGCCGAGTACGCCCATCGCGGCTTCCTTGATCGCTTCGCTGTGCGTCGGATGGGCGTGGCAGGTATAGGCGATGTCCTCGGAGGTGGCGCCGAACTCCATCGCCTGGGCGACCTGCGCGATCATCGTGCCGGCGACGCTGGTGATGATCCAGGCGCCGAGCACGCGATCGCTCTTGGCGTCGGCGATGACCTTCACCCAGCCGGTGGTGTCGTCGATCGCCTTGGCGCGGCTGTTGCCCGCCATCGGAAACTTGCCGATCTTGACCTCGCCCTTCTCGCGCGCCTGCTCCTCGGTGAGGCCGACGCCGGCGATCTCGGGGTGGGTGTAGACCACCGAGGGGATGACGTCGTGATTCACGATGCCGGTGAGGCCGGCGATGTTCTCGGCCACCGCGATGCCTTCGTCCTCGGCCTTGTGCGCGAGCATCGGGCCGGGGATGACGTCGCCGATCGCCCACACGCCGTCGACCGCGGTGCGGAAGTCGTGACCGGTCTCGATCTGGCCGCGCTGGTTGGTGGCGAGGCCGATCTTGTCGAGGCCGAGGCCCTCGGTGTTGGGACGGCGGCCGATCGAGACGAGCACGACATCGGCTTCGATCGTCTCGGCGGCGCCGCCGGCGGCGGGCTCGACCGTCACGCTCGCCTTGTCGCTGTTGACCGCCACGCCGGTGACCTTGGTGCCGAGCTTGATCTCCATGCCCTGCTTCTTGAAGATCTTGGCGGCTTCCTTGCGCACTTCGCCGTCCATGCCGGGGAGGAGCTGGTCGAGGAATTCGACCACGGTGACCTTGGCGCCGAGGCGCTTCCACACCGAGCCGAGCTCGAGCCCGATCACGCCGCCGCCGATCACGACGAGATGCTCAGGCACCTTTTCGAGCGCGATCGCGCCGGTCGAGTCGACGATGGTCTTCTGATCGATCTCGACGCCGGGGAGCGGGGTGACCGACGAGCCGGTGGCGATGACCACGTTCTTGGCGGTGACGGTACGCTCGCCGACTTGCACGGTGTGCGCATCGACGAAGGTGCCGAGGCCCTTGACCCACTCGACCTTGTTCTTCTTGAACAGGAACTCGATGCCGCCGGTGAGGCCGGTGACGGCCTTGTCCTTGTCGGCCATCATCGCCGGCAGGTCGAGCTCGACGCTGCCGAGCTTGACGCCGTGCTTGGCAAGCACGCCGCTGACTGCCTCGTCGAACTTCTCCGACGCGTTGAGCAGTGCCTTGGACGGGATGCAGCCGACATTGAGGCAGGTGCCGCCCAAAGTCTCACGGCTCTCGACGCAGCCGGTGCGCAGGCCGAGCTGCGCGGCGCGGATCGCGGCGACATAGCCGCCGGGGCCGGAGCCGATCACGAGGACGTCGAAGTCGTATTCAGCCATTTTCTTCTCTTCCTTGTTCCCCGGCGAAGGCCGGGGCCCAGTTTCGAGACGGATTTGGTGAGCGTCTCGCGTCGTTGCAAATTTCGCGGCAACTGGGCCCCGGCCTTCGCCGGGGACCAGTGCAGGCCATCATTCTTACAGGTCGATCAGCAGCCGGGTCGGATCCTCGATCGCGTTCTTGAGGGCGACGAGGAACGTCACTGCCTCGCGGCCGTCGATCAGGCGGTGATCGTAGCTGAGCGCGAGGTACATCATCGGGCGGACCACCACCTGGCCATCGCGGACGACCGGGCGGTCCTCGATGCGATGCAGGCCGAGCACTGCCGACTGGGGCGGGTTGATGATCGGCGTGGACATCAGCGAACCGAACACGCCGCCGTTCGAGATGGTGAAGGTGCCGCCCTTCATCTCGTCCATCTTGAGCGTGCCTTCCTTGGCGCGCTTGCCGAAGTCGCCGATCGTCTTCTCGATGCCGGCGACCGACAGGTCCTGCGCGTCACGGATCACGGGGACGACGAGGCCCTGCGGCGCGGAGACCGCGACCGAGATGTCGGCATAGTCGTGATAGACGATCTCTTCGCCTTCGATCGACGCGTTGACCGACGGGATGTCGCGCAGCGCCTGGACCGCGGCCTTCACGAAGAAGCCCATGAAGCCCAAGCGGACGCCGTGCTTCTTCTCGAACAGATCCTTGTACTTGGTCCGCGCGGCGATGACTTCGGTCATGTCGACGTCGTTGAACGTCGTCAGCATCGCGGCGGTGTTCTGCGCTTCCTTGAGGCGCTTGGCGACGGTCTGGCGCAGACGCGTCATGCGGACGCGCTCTTCCTTGCGGCCGCCCGACGATGCGGGGGCGGCGGTGGGGGCTGGGGTCGCAGCCGGCGCAGCGGCGGGCTTGTTGGCCGCGGCGGCGACGACGTCATCCTTGGTCAGGCGGCCGTCACGGCCGGTGCCCTGGACGGTCGAGGGATCGACGCCGGTCTCGAGCACCGCGCGGCGGACCGAGGGCGAGAGCGCGGCTGCGGCGTCGGGGTTACGCTCGCGGACCTGCTCGCCCGGGCCGGGCTGTGCGGCGGTGGCGGCAGCAGGGGCGGGCGATACCGCGGGAGCCGGCGCCGGGCTCGGCGACGCGCCTGCGCCGCCTTCGGTGATCGTGGCGATCACTGCGTCGACCGCGACGGTGTCGCCGACCTTGGCGAGCTGCTCGCCCATCACGCCCGCGACCGGGCTGGGAACCTCGACCGAGACCTTGTCGGTCTCGAGGCTGGCGATCGGCTCGTCGAGCTTGACCGGATCGCCCGGGTTCTTGAGCCACTCGCCGAGCGTCGCTTCGGTGATCGATTCGCCGAGGACCGGGACCTTAACGTCTGCCATCTTCGTTCCTTCTTGTTCCCCGGCGAAGGCCGGGGCCCAGTTACGCAACGTTCGTTGGAGAGCGCTGCGCGTAGTTACATCGTTCGTCGCAACTGGGCCCCGGCTTTCGCCGGGGTGCAGTTAGGTAGTTCAATTCTTGCGCGTGCGGCGAATTTCTTCGCGGACGCTGTGACCAAGTGCTTCGGCGACCAGCGCGCCCTGCTCGGCGGTGTGGCGCTTCATCAGGCCGGTGGCGGGCGACGCCGCCGCGGCGCGGCCGGCATAGCGCGGGCGCTGCGGCTTGACGCCGGCTTCGACCAGGCACGCCTCGATGAAGGGCTCGACGAAGAACCAATAGCCGTTGTTCTTCGGTTCTTCCTGCGCCCAGATGACCTCCTCGAGGTTGGTCATCCGCTTGAGCCGCGCGACGAGCGGCTCGCCCGGGAAGGGATAGAGCTGCTCGACGCGGACGATCGCGGTGTTTTTGTCGCCCGCCGCGTCGCGCGCCTCGATCAGGTCATATGCGACCTTGCCGGTGCACAGGACGAGGCGCTTGACGTCGAGATCCGCCGGGGCCGACGGATCGGAGAGCAGGCGCTTGAAGTGGCTGTCGCCGAGGAAGTCCTCGGTCTTCGACACCGCGAGTTTGTGGCGGAGCAGCGACTTGGGGGTCATCTGCACCAGCGGCTTGCGGAAGTTGCGGTGCATCTGGCGGCGCAGCAGGTGGAAATAGTTCGCGGGGGTGGTGATGTTGACCACCTGCATATTGTCCTGCGCGCAGAGCTGGAGGAAGCGCTCGGGACGCGCCGAGCTGTGCTCGGGACCCTGGCCTTCATAGCCGTGCGGGAGCAGCATCACCAGGCCGTTGGCGCGCAGCCACTTGGCCTCGCCCGCGGCGATGAACTGGTCGATCATGATCTGCGCGCCGTTGACGAAATCGCCGAACTGCGCCTCCCACATCACCAGCGCCTTGGGGTCGGCCGAGGCATAGCCGTATTCGAAGCCGAGCACGCCATATTCGGAGAGCGGGCTGTCGAGCACTTCGAAGCTGCCGTGCGGGATCGTCGAGAGCGGGATATATTTGGCCTCGGTCTTCTGATCGACCCAGACGGCGTGGCGCTGGCTGAACGTGCCGCGGCCCGAATCCTGGCCCGACAGGCGAACGGCGAAGCCTTCGGAGAGCAAGGCACCGAACGCCAGCGCCTCGCCGGTGGCCCAATCGAAATTGGCGCCGGACTTGAACATCTCGCGCTTGGCGTCGAGCACGCGGCCGAGGGTCTTGTGGATCTCGAGATCGGCGGGGACCTCGGTCAAGGTGCGGCCGAGGCTGTCGAACAGCTTCTTCTCGATGCCGGTATCGACGCTGCGGCGCGCGGTCTCGGCGTCGGCTGGGGCGCCGAGCCCCGACCAGCGGCCGGCGAACCAGTCGGCCTTGTTGGGCAGATACGACTTGCCCGCCTCGAACTCGCCTTCGAGCAAGGTGGTGAACTGGTGCGTTTTCTCGTCGACAAAGCCCTGATCAGCGACGCCCTCGGCGGCGAGGCGCTTGGCGTAGATCTCGCTGACCGGCGGGTGCTGGCGGATCTTGGCGTACATCAGCGGCTGAGTGAACGAGGGCTCGTCGCCTTCATTGTGGCCGAAGCGGCGGTAGCACCACATGTCGATCACGACGTCGCGCTTGAACTGCTGGCGGAACTCGATCGCGACCTTGGTCGCGAAGGTCACCGCCTCGGGATCGTCGCCGTTGACGTGGAGGATCGGCGCCTGGACGCCCTTGGCGACGTCCGACGGGTAGGGCGAGGAGCGCGCGAATTGCGGGCTCGTCGTGAAGCCGACCTGGTTGTTGATGATGAAGTGGACGCAGCCGCCGGTATTGTAGCCGCGGATGCCCGAGAAGCCGAGGCACTCCCAGACGATGCCCTGGCCCGCGAACGCCGCGTCGCCATGGATCAGCACTGGCAGGACTTGCTCGTGCTCGGCGAGGTCGCCGCGCAGCGTCTGCAGCGCGCGCGACTTGCCGAGGACGACCGGGTTGACCGCCTCGAGGTGCGAGGGGTTGGCGACCAGCGACATGTGGACGCTGATCCCGTCGAACTCGCGATCGGTGCTGGTGCCGAGATGGTATTTCACGTCGCCCGAGCCGGCGACGTCGTCCGGGTTGGCGCTGCCGCCGCCGAATTCGTGGAAGATCACCCGGAACGGCTTCGACATCACGTTGGCGAGCATGTTGAGCCGGCCGCGATGCGCCATGCCGTAGACGATCTCGCGCACGCCGAGCTGTCCACCATATTTGATGATCGATTCCATCGCCGGGATCATCGACTCGCCGCCGTCCAGGCCGAAGCGCTTGGTGCCGACATACTTCTTGCCGAGGAACTTCTCCCACTGCTCGGCTTCGATCACCTTGGACAGGATCGCCTTCTTGCCGTCGGGCGTGAAGGTGATCGCCTTGTCCTTGCCCTCCATCCGCTCCTGGAGGAAGCGGCGCTCCTCGACATCGGCGAGGTGCATATATTCGAGGCCGACATTGCCGCAATAATTGGCCTGGAGGATCGCGACGATCTCGTTGACCGTCGCCTTTTCGAGTCCGAGCACGCCGCCGAGATAGACCGGGCGATCGAGATCGGCGGCAGTGAAGCCGTGATATTCGGGGGTCATGTCGGCAGGCAAATTCTGCCGGGCGAGGCCGAGCGGGTCGAGATTGGCGGCGAGATGGCCACGGACGCGATAGGTGCGGATCAGCAGCATCGCACGGATCGAATCGCCGGCGGCCTTGACGATGTCGTCCTGCGAGGCGGCGGGAGCGGCGGGCTTGGGCGCGGCGCCGGGCTTTGCCGGCTTGGGCGCGGGCTCCATCTGGGTCGGGTCGAGCCCGGCGGTGAGCGCGTCGGTGTCGGTCAGCGGCCAGCGCGGATTGGCCCAGCTCGGGCCCGAGGCGGCGCCCTCGAGCCCCTCGAAGAACTGGCGCCAGCCGGGCTCGACGGCGTTCGCGTCGGTCTGGTAGCGGCGATACAGCGTCTCGATGAAGGCGGGGCTGACCCCGCCGGCGATCTGCTCGAAATCCAGGCCTTCGTAGCCCATCGTCATCCGTCCTTCTTACCCCTCTCCATCGGGAGAGGGAGGGGCCCGCTCGGCGAAGCCGAGTGGGAGGGTGAGGGTGACGGATGATCCGGCCGATCACCCTCACCCTTCCGGCGCTGCGCGCCTCCCTCTCCCGATGGGAGAGGGAGAGTTAAATCAGCCCTTCAACACTTCCACCAACGTCTCGCCGAGCAGCGAGGGGCTGGCCGAGACGCGGATGCCGGCTTCTTCCATCGCCGCGATCTTGCTCTCGGCATCGCCCTTGCCGCCCGAGACGATCGCGCCGGCATGGCCCATGCGGCGGCCCGGAGGCGCGGTGCGGCCCGCAATGAAGCCGGCCATCGGCTTCTTGCGGCCGCGCTTGGCCTCGTCGATCAGGAACTGCGCGGCCTGCTCCTCGGCGTCGCCGCCGATCTCGCCGATCATGATGATCGACTTGGTCGCCTCGTCGGCGAGGAAGAGTTCGAGCACGTCGATGAAGTTGGTGCCGTTGACCGGATCGCCGCCGATGCCGACCGCGGTGGTCTGGCCCAAGCCCGCATTGGTGGTCTGGAACACGGCTTCATAGGTAAGCGTGCCCGAGCGGCTTACAACGCCGACCGAACCCTTGGAGAAGATGCTGCCGGGCATGATGCCGATCTTGCACTCGCCGGGGGTGAGCACGCCGGGGCAGTTCGGGCCGATCAGGCGCGACTTCGAGCCCGACAGCGCGCGCTTGACCTTGACCATGTCGAGCACCGGAATGCCCTCGGTGATCGCCACGATCAGCGGGATCTCGGCGTCGATCGCCTCGAGGATCGAGTCCGCCGCGAAGGGGGGCGGAACGTAAATCACCGACGCATCGGCGCCGGTCTTCGACTTGGCCTCGGCTACGGTGTTGTACACCGGCAGGCCGAGATGCTCGGTGCCGCCCTTGCCGGGGGTGACGCCGCCGACCATCTGCGTGCCGTATTCCAGCGCCGCCTTGGTGTGGAAGCTGCCGGTCTCCCCCGTCATGCCCTGGGTGATAACCTTGGTGTTCTTGTCGACGAGGATGCTCATCTAAGTCCCTACTCCTTGTTCCCCGGCGAAGGCCGGGGCCCAGTTGGGAAAGCGCTCATGGTCGCGCGATACGCTCGTAGAGATCTTCCCATTCCGGGTTGAGCCCTTCGATCTCGCGCACTTTCCAGGCTCGCTTCCATTCCTTCATCTGCAGCTCGCGCTGCCTTGCAAATTCGAGGCTGTCGAAGGCCTGGTACCAGACCAGGAGCTTGCAGCCGTATTTCTTCGTGAAGCCTTCGACGACGCCATTGCGATGTTCCCAAACACGCTTGGGGAGGTCGCTGGTCACGCCGGTATAGAGGGTTCCGTTTCGCTGGCTCGCCATGATGTAAACGTAGCCTCGGTCCTCCATCTCCAGCTCCTTGCAACTGGGCCCCGGCCTTCGCCGGGGAACAGTCAGGTTTACTTCATCCGATCAGTTCAGCGAGCTATCGATCCCTTTGCAGGCGACGAGCAATTCCTTGACCGCGTCGACCGAGACCTGGAGGTTGGCCTTGGCCTCGTCCGACAGCTTGACCTCGACGACCTTCTCGACGCCGCCGGCGCCGATCACCACCGGCACGCCGACATAGAGATCGTCCACGCCGTACTGGCCGGTCAAATGCGCCGCTGCCGGCAGGACGCGCTTCTGGTCGTAGAGATAGGCCTCGGCCATCGCGATGCCGCTGGTCGCGGGGGCGTAATAAGCCGAGCCGGTCTTGAGCAATGCGACGATCTCGCCGCCGCCGCCGCGCGTGCGCTTGACGATCTCGTCGACCTTCTCCTGGGTCGAGAAGCCCATCGCGATCAGGTCGCTGACCGGGATGCCGGAAACGGTCGAATATTCGAGGACGGGGACCATGGTGTCGCCATGGCCGCCGAGCACGAAGGTGTTCACGTCCTTGACCGACACCTGGAATTCCTCGGCAAGGAAGTGGCTGAAGCGCGCGCTGTCCAGCACGCCGGCCATGCCGACGACCTTCTGGTGCGGCAGCCCCGAGAACTCGCGCAGCGCCCAGACCATCGCGTCGAGCGGGTTGGTGATGCAGATCACGAAGGCGTCGGGGGCGTTGGCGGCGATGCCCTCGCCAACGGCCTTCATCACCTTGAGGTTGATGCCGAGCAGGTCGTCGCGGCTCATGCCGGGCTTGCGGGCGACGCCGGCGGTGACGATGATCACGTCGGCGCCGGCGATGTCGGCATAATCGTTGGTGCCGGTGATCTTGGCGTCGAAGCCCTCGACCGGACCGCATTGCGAGAGGTCGAGCGCCTTGCCCTGCGGCACGCCCTCGACCACGTCGAACAGGACGATGTCGCCGAGACCCTTGAGCGCTGCGAGGTGCGCGAGCGTACCGCCGATATTGCCGGCGCCGATCAGCGCGATCTTCTTGCGAGCCATGGGATCTCCTTAGCTTTGGTCAAGCAACCGCGGGGCGCAGCTGGGGCACCCCAGAACGCGGGCGGCTTAGGCCCATAATAGGAGGGTCGCAACCCGGGAAACGCTAGCGCCCAAGATTATCTTTGCAACTAATTCGCAACTGCAATAAGGTTGGGCGCAGGCCTATGCGGGTCAGCGGTGTGACCCGGCGCGGCGGCGATATTCGTCCGCAAGCACGAAGAACGCTTGTTTGCGCGCTCCGGTTTCCGAGATCAGCCCCTTGCGATTCCAGCCTTGCTGGAAGACCGGATGCTGGCGGCGCGGCGAGCGGAAATCCTTGAGCAGCCACGGACTCATGCCGGCGAGACCCGGCACCTTGGCGGCCATGGCGAGCGTCTGGCGGAAATATTCGGCCTGGAACTCCTCGCTGAACTTGTGCGGGTTCGTCGCCGCATCGTGATAGCCGGCCTGGGCATCGGCACCGAATTCGGAAAAGATCAGCGGCTTGCCGGGCGGCACGCGCCATTCGAAGCTCGGCAGGTCGGCGAGCGCATCCTCCGAATACCAGCCATTATAGGTGTTGATCGACATGACATCGAGATCGGCGACGAGCGGGTCGTCGGTGCTCATGACCTTGCCTTCGCGCTTGCTGAGCAAGGCTGCGGTGACCAGCCGGCTGTCGTCGAGCGCGCGGACTTCGCCGATCAGATTGCGCAAAAAGGCGTTGCGCGCGTCGCTGATCGGGGTTTCGTTGGCGACGCTCCACAAGGCGATCGAGGCGCGGTTGCGGTCGCGAAGGATGTTCTCGCGGAGCTGCTGGCGGGCGTCGGCGAGTGTCTGGGGATTGCTCCAGTTTACCCGCCAATAGACCGGCACTTCGCTCCACACGAGCAGGCCGAGTTCGTCGGCGGTGCGCGTCATCACTTCGTTGTGCGGATAATGCGCCAGGCGGACGAAATTGCCGTTGAGCCCCTGCTTGATCTCGCTGAGCAGGGCGCGCGCCGCGGCCGGGGTGACCGCCCGCACGGGATTATTGCCGAGCTCCTCCTCGTGCATCGAGATGCCGCGCAGGAAGATCGGCTTGCCGTTGAGCAGGATCTGGCTGCCGCGCGTCTCGATCGTGCGGAAGCCGACGCGGTCGACCAGGACATCGCTGCCCGATTCGACGCGGACGTCGTAAAGGGTGGGCGATTCAGGCGACCAGCGCTTGAGCCGTTTCGAGGCGGTGACGCTCGCGCTCCAGCGGCCCTCGGCGTCGGTCCGCCCGGAAAGGACCGGACCAAGCGCGGGAATGCGGACGGTGACATCGCGGTTCGCCGCCTGGCTGCCCGAGAGGCGGACGTCGACATGGATCATGCCGTCGCGGCCGAGCCGAATCCACGCATCGTCGATGAAAGTCTCGGGGACGGTGATCAGGTTGATCGAGCGCGTGATGCCGCCATAGGTCTCCCAGTCGGTGACCGGCGGGGGCACGTCATTGTCGGTGCGGGCCGAGTCGACGCCAACGGTGATCTGATTGCTGCCGTCGCGCAGGATTTCGGTCACGTCGAAAACGAAAGGCGTGAAGCCGCCCTTGTGGCTGCCGAGCGGCTTGCCGTTGACGAAGACATCGGCGGTATAGTCGGCGGCACCGAAGCGCAGGAAGACGCGCGTGCCGGGGGCGGGTTTGCGTGCATCGAAAGTGCGCTGGTACCAGACCAGACCCTGATAATAGCGCATCTCGGCGGCATGGCCGATCCAGCTGCCGGGGAGGTGGACCACCGGCGAGCGCTGCATGTCGAATTCGAACAGCGCGCGCGGGTTCTTCTCTGCAGCCTCGGCCTGGACGACATCGCCCCAGCGCCGGGTGCTGTCGCTAGGCGGGCCGCCGTGGAAACCGGCCTTGCCGTCGCGGAACGGATCGACCGACCAGTGCCAGGCACCGTCGAGGCTCTGCGACGGGCGCATGTCGGCGGCGGTAAGGACGGGCTGGGCGAGAGCAGGGGTGGCGAGGATGCCAATGAGCATCATCATCATGCTAGCGAGCCACCGCATCAGTCTCTCCCCGCTCGCGCTGAGCTTGTCGAAGCGCCGTCCTGTTCTTGCGCAGGTTAGAGAGAAGAACGGTGCTTCGACAAGCTCAGCACGAACGGAAGGTGAAAATTAGCGGTGGCGCGGTGCCTCACCGCTCGCCGTGGCCTTCGGCCAGATACTCGTCGGACGCCATTTCGTGGAGCCGCGAAGCGGTGCGCTCGAACTCGAAGGCGCCGTCACCCGCGATATAGAGGTCGTCGGGTGCGGCGTCGGCTGCCGCGAGCAGTTTGACGCGGTTCTCGTAGAGGGCGTCGACCAGAGTCACGAACCGCGCCGCCTCGTTGCGGTTTTCCGGACCGAGGCGCGGAATGCCGACGAGGATGACGGTGTGGAAACGGTGCGCGATCGCCAGGTAATCGGGTGCGCCGCGCGCCTCGCCGCACAGTCGCTTGAACGAGAAGACCGCGACACCTTTCAGTGCCTTTGGGACGTGGATCGAGCGGCCACCTGGTACGGGCAGGTCGCAGGCGGGGACCTTGGCGCGATCCTCGACGGAAAAGTCGGTGAGGCGGAAGAAGGCGGCGGAGAGTTCTGCGGTCGCCTCTGGCCCGTTGGGGACGAGCCAGGTGCGCATGCTGCCCAGGCGATCGAGGCGGTAGTCGACCGGGCCGTTCAGCGTCCGCACGTCCATCCGCGATTCGATCAGCGCGATGAAGGGGAGGAACAGCTCGCGGTTGAGGCCGTCCTTGTAGAGCGCATTCGGCGCGCGGTTCGAGGTGGCGACGACGGTGAGGCCGTGGCCCATCATCTCGGTGAACAGCCGCGACAGGATCATCGCGTCGGCGGGGTTGTTGACCACCATCTCGTCGAAGGCGAGCAGGCGGATGTCCTCGGCGAGCGCGTCTGCGACCGCGACGACGGGGTCGGCCGTCTCCTTCTGACGCTCGGCATTGAGGCGGGCATGCACCTCGAGCATGAATTCGTGGAAATGGACGCGGCGCTTGCGGCGAATGTCGACGCTGTCGAACAGCAGGTCCATCAGCATCGACTTGCCGCGGCCGACCCCGCCCCAGAGATAGACGCCGCGGGGCGGCTCGGGGCGGCGGCCGAGCGCACGCCACAGGAGGCTGCCCTTCCTGGGGACGGACTCGAGCTGCTCGGCAAGCTGGTCTAGGCGCTCGGCAGCGGCTTCCTGCTCGGAATCGGCACGGAGTTCGCCGGCGGCGACGAGTTCGCGGTAGCGGGCAAGGACCTTGGTCATGCCATCCCACCCCGGCGAAGGCCGGGGCCTAGCTGCAACGACGCTAATGCGGACGGCTCACAAGCGATCGAGAGCATCCCGAAACTGGGCCCCGGCCTTCGCCGGGGTGGGAGCAGAAGCAACGCGGAGCGCATCGCTCAGAGCGCGCGCTCGGCTTCCATCTTCTTGATCTCGGCGATCGCCTTGGCGGGGTTGAGGCCCTTGGGGCAGACGTTCGCGCAGTTCATGATCGTGTGGCAGCGATAGAGGCGGAACGGATCTTCGAGCTGGTCGAGCCGCTCGCCGGTCATCTCGTCGCGGCTGTCGGCGAGCCAGCGATAGGCCTGGAGCAGGATCGCCGGACCCAGGAACTTGTCGCTGTTCCACCAATAGCTCGGGCAACTGGTCGAGCAGCAGGCGCAGAGGATGCACTCGTACAGGCCGTCGAGCTTGTCGCGCTGCTCGGGGCTCTGGAGGCGTTCCTTGCCCGAAGGCGTGGTGCTGACCGTCTGCAGCCACGGCTTGATCGAGCTGTACTGCGCGTAGAAATGGGTGAAATCGGGGACGAGGTCCTTGATCACGTCCATGTGCGGCAAGGGGGTGATGCGAATGTCGCCCTTGATGTCCTCGATCGCGGTGGTGCAGGCGAGGCCGTTGCGGCCGTCCATGTTCATCGAGCACGAGCCGCAAATGCCCTCGCGGCACGAGCGGCGGAAGGTCAGGCTGCTGTCCTGCTCGGACTTGATCTTGATCAGCGCGTCGAGGACCATCGGGCCGCATTCGTCGAGATCGACTTCGAACTGGTCGTAGCGCGGATTCTCGCCGCTATCGGGATCGTAGCGGTAGATCTTGAACTTCTTGACGCGCTTGGCGGACGCGTCGGCCTTGTGGTCCTTGCCCTTGGTGATGCGGCTGTTCTTGGGCAGGCGGAAATCGGCCATTCCTGGAGTCCTTAGCGACACGGAGGTTTGCGGGGCGGGCTATGCCTTTCGCAAGCGCAGCGCAACCCCGTAGGATGCGCGAAGGTCAGGCTTTGTTGGCGAGCACCGAGGCGAGCAGGCCAGGGAAGCGCGCATCGAAATCCACGCAGCGCAGGCTGTTGATCCGCTCGCGGCCCTCGATTTTCGTTTCGATCAGCCCCGCGGCGCGGAGCACGTTGAGGTGGTTGGAGATCGTGCTCTTCGGCGTGCCCTGCGCGCAGGCGGTGCTCGCATTGAGGCAGGGGCACTCGACCAGATTGGCGATGATGTCGAGCCGCACCGGGTCGGCGAGCGCGTGCAGCGCCGCGGCGAGGCTGACGTCCTTCAAATCGGGGTGCACGAGGCGATCCATTGCGCCGATATAGGAATTATTCTTCATTTCCATAGTTCGGAAATCTTGAACTATCTGCAAAGGCTCCCAGATCAGCGTCCGTCCCGGCAGCCGGCGAAGCGATCGGCTGGGGACCGGAGATTGATATGTCGAAGAAACTCGCAGGCAAGCGCGCTTTGGTCACCGGCGGATCGCGCGGAATCGGCGCGGCGATCGCCAAGCGGCTGGCGGAGGACGGCGCCCATGTCGTGATCACCTATGCCGGCAATGTCGAGGGCGCCAATGCCAGCGTCGCCGCGATCGAGGCGCAGGGCGTCAAGGGCGAGGCGATCCAGGCCGATGCCGCCAATGCCGATGCGGTGAAGGCCGCGGTCGACGAGGCCGCGGCGGTGCTGGGCGGGATCGACATCCTCGTCCACAATGCCGGCGTCGCGGAAATCGCGCCGCTCAGCGACGAATCGCTCGAAAGCTATCGCCGCGTGTTCGGCGTCAATGTCGAGGGCGTGCTGGCCGGCACGATCGCGGCGCTGCCCCATCTGAGCGACGGCGCGCGTGTGATCCTGGTGAGTTCGGTGAGCGGCTTCACCGCAGGCTTTGCCGGCAACAGCGTGTACGGCGCGAGCAAGGCCGCTGCGTCGATGTTCGCCAAGGCCTGGGCGCACGATCTCGCGCCGCGCGGCATCCTGGTCAACGCGATCCAGCCGGGGCCGGTCGGCACCGACATGAACCCCGAGGAAGGGGAGTTCGCCGACCAGATCCGCGCGCTGACCGTGCTCAAGCGCTACGGCCGGCCCGAGGAGATCGCCGGCGTCGCCTCGTTCCTGGCGAGCGACGACGCCTCCTACATCACCGGCGCGACCATCGACGTCGGGGGCGGCATCTTCGTCTAATGCTTGATCCTCCCCGCCAGGGGGAGGTGTCAGCGCAGCTGACGGAGGGGGAGGAAGCACTGAGCGCAGTGAGTCCGCCCCCTCCGTCGCCTTCGGCGCCACCTCCCCCTGGCGGGGGAGGATTTTCTAGATCAAGTCTAGCACCAATCCGAGGTCGCGCGCCTCCTCGGCCTCGATATACCAATTGGCCGGGGCGCGCTGCTGGACCTCCTCGAAGGTGACGTGCGAGCCCGCGATGATGTCGCGGAAGCCCTCTTCCTCGATGCGGACCGATTCCTCGATCTCGTGCAGCTTGGCCTTGAGGTTGGCGACCTGCATCTTGAGCGGGCCGGCCAGCTCGACCGACGCGGTCATCTGGCGCTCGTGGATCATGAGCCGGGTGCCGCGGGTGAGGAAGCGCTTGTCGACCGGGAAGGTCGCCATGAAGGTTGCGCCGGCCGAATAGACCGCTACCTTGCCGAGGAACAGCGTCTCGCGCCCGGTATAGTCGCGCAGCAGGCGAAGCTCGTCGCCCATCAGTCGGGCGACTTCCGGATCGCCGCCGAGCGTAGAAATGGCTACGACCAGCGGGCCGTCGGCCGGAGCATTGGTCAGCTGCTGGCGGAAGCTTGCATACATGTCGTGATCGACCGTGCCGTGGAGCACGATGTGCGGCTGGCTGAGCAGCGGGTAGCGCGTTGCGCGATTTTCTGCGGTGTCGGTCATCGCGTGCGCAAACCTTTGCCGGCGCGCGCGGTTCCCTACTCCTTGAGCGCGTCGGTCGCCGGTGCGCCGACCGGGGCGGTCGCGACCTTGGGCGTGCGCGCCTCGAGCGAGTCGAGCCACGCCGCGACGCCGTCGCCGATCGTCGCCTGCGGGTTCGACGAGGGCAGGCGGTTCGCCATTTCCCAGCCGCTGATCATGTCGCGCGCTTCGACCAGCGCGTCGCCGAGCGGCTGGGGTTTGCGAAGCGCGTGGTTGATCAGCGCGTCGCCGAAAAAGGTCCAGTCGTTCTCGGCGCGGCAGCCGAACGAGGTGCGGTCGGACGCGGCGGCGGTGAGGAGCGCGGTGGTGTCGTTCGACAGCACCGGCACGAAAGTCCCCGAATAGCAGGCCGACAGAATCAGCAGCCGGTTGCGGATGCCGAGTTCGTCGAGGATCGTCGCGAGGCGCGCGGGCGACAGGATGCCATAGCCCTCGTCGCCGTCATGATAGGCGATGCCGACCTGCGCGCCGTGGCTGGTGAGGTAGAGTACGAGCACGTCCTGCTGCCTGTCCATCAACTCGGCGACGCGGGCGAGGCCGAGCGTGAGCGATTCGAGGCTGCCGGCAGGGGTGTCGGCGTCGCGGCCGAGCAGGAGGGTGTGCCCCGTCGCCTCGTAGCGCCGGGCGAGTACCTTGGCCGCCTCGCGCGCCTCGCGGCCAAATACCGGGTCGCTGTCCAGCGCCGCCGAAACGACATAAGCGTCGACCTGGCCCGGCCGCTGCGGCTGGAGCGCCTCGACGGCGCGAGTGAGCTTGCGGCGATCGGCGAGCAGCCATTTCGCCGAGCGCCCGCGCTCGAGCTGCGGTCCCTGCGCCAGCGCATCCGCCATCTCGCGCTGCGTCGCGCCGCCGAGAATCTGCGGCCATTCCTTGGTGTGCTGGACCTGCGCCGATGCGGAGGAGGCTACGAGCAATGCGGTCGCCAGCGCCAGAACCCGCACGAACGTGGAACGCATACCCTTGCCCCCGATTGTCCCGGACAATCTCGGGTGCATCAGCGGGAAGTCAAGCGGAGCGCGGCCCGCTTGGCGTCAGTACACCCGCTTCTTCGGCTTGATATACTCGATCTCGTCGGTCAGCGTGTAGTCGTGCACCGGGCGATAGTCGATCGCGACGCCGCCGCTCTTGCCGCCCCAGCCTTCGAAGGTCGCGACGGTGTGCTTCATCCAGTTCGCGTCGTCGCGGTTGGGGAAGTCCTCGTGCATGTGCGCGCCGCGGCTTTCCTTGCGGTTGGCGGCGCACTGGATCGTCACCACGGCCTGGCCGATCAGATTGTCGAGCTCGAGCGTCTCGACCAGATCGGTGTTCCAGATCAGCGAGCGGTCCTGGATGCCGACATCCTGGAACGACTTGTACACTTCGTCCATGTGGCCGACGCCCTCGGCGAGCAGCTGGCTGTCGCGGAACACGGCGCAGTGGCGCTGCATCGTCTTCTGCATTTCGCGGCGCACCTCGGCGGTCGGGCGGGCGCCCTTGGCGTTGCGGAAATGGTCGAGCCGGGTGAGTGCGAACTCTTCCGAATTGGCGGGAAGCGCGGCGTGGGCGGTGCCGGGCTTGATGATTTCCTTGAGCCGCAGGCCCGTGGCGCGACCGAACACGACCAGGTCGATCAGGCTGTTCGAGCCCAGGCGGTTGGCGCCGTGGACCGATACGCACGCGGCCTCGCCGACCGCGAACAGGCCGGGGACGACGCTGTCGGGGTTGCCGTCCTGGTTGCGCACGACTTCGCCGTGATAATTGGTTGGGACGCCGCCCATATTGTAGTGGACGGTCGGCACCACCGGCAGCGGCTGGCGCGTCAGATCGACATTCGCAAAGATCTTGCCGGTTTCGGTGATGCCCGGAAGCCGCTCGTGGAGGATCTTCGGATCGATGTGATTGAGGTGAAGGAAGATATGGTCCTTCTCCTTGCCGACGCCGCGACCTTCGCGGATCTCCATCGCCATCGAGCGGGCGACGACGTCGCGGCTGGCGAGGTCCTTCGCGCTCGGCGCATAGCGCTCCATGAAGCGCTCGCCCTCTGAGTTGGTCAGGTAGCCGCCTTCGCCGCGGGCGCCCTCGGTGATCAGCACGCCGGCGCCGTAGATGCCGGTCGGGTGGAACTGGACGAACTCCATGTCCTGGAGCGCGATGCCCGCGCGCAGCGCCATGCCATTGCCGTCGCCGGTGCAGGTGTGCGCCGAGGTCGCCGACTGGTAGACGCGCCCGCCGCCACCGGTGGCGAGCACCACGGCGTGGCTGCGGAAGCGGTGGATGCTGCCGTCTTCCATGCAAAGTGCAATGACGCCGCGGCAGGCGCCGTTCTCCATGATCAGGTCGAGCGCGAAATATTCGACGTAGAAGTCGGCGTCGTACTTCAGGCTCTGCTGGTAGAGCGCGTGGAGCATCGCGTGGCCCGTGCGGTCGGCGGCGGCGCAGGTGCGCTGCACGGGCGGGCCTTCGCCCATATTCTGCATGTGGCCGCCGAACGGCCGCTGGTAGATCGTGCCGTTGTCGTTGCGGCTGAACGGCACGCCGGCATGCTCGAGCTCATAGACCGCCTGGGGCGCCTCGCGGACCATATACTCGATCGCGTCCTGGTCGCCGAGCCAGTCCGAACCCTTGACGGTGTCGAACATATGCCACGACCAGTGGTCGGGGCTGTTGTTGCCGAGGCTCGCGGCGATGCCGCCCTGTGCGGCCACGGTGTGACTGCGGGTCGGGAACACTTTGGTGATGCATGCGGTCTTGAGGCCGGCCTCGGCGCAGCCCATCGTCGCGCGAAGGCCCGAGCCCCCGGCGCCGACGACGACGGCATCATAAGTGTGATCGATGATCTTGTAGGCGGCGGGCATCAGAGCGGCGCTCCGGCAGTGAAGGCGATCTTGAGGATCGAGAAGATCGCCAGCGTGGCTGTGGCGATGGTGAAATACTTGAGCAGCACAAGCAGCACGAAGCGGGTGTGATCGTGCTGATAATCCTCGATCACTACGGTGAGGCCGTGGTGGAAGTGATAGAAGACGCTGACGACGAGCAGGATCAGCGGCACCGCTGCGATCGGCTGGGCCAGCCAGGCGCTGACCGTCGCATAGTCATAGGCCGGCAGAAGCGCGATCGACAGCATGAACCACAGCACCAGGACGAGGTTCGATCCCGCGCTGATCTTGTGATGCCACCAGTCGTGCGCGCCTTCGTGCGCCGAGCCGAGCCCGCGGACGCGACCGAGTTCGGTGCCGTTACCCATTGCTCTTCTCCAGCAGGAATGCCCAGAAACCGGCGGTGAGGACAATCGCGACGACGAAGGTCGCCAGCGCAGTGCGCTTGTTGCCGCCGAGCTCGAAATTCGCGCCGGCATCGAGGAACAGGTGCCGCACGCCCGATGCCATGTGCTGGAAGAAGGACAGGGTCAGGCCGACGCCGACGATATAGCCGGCAATGTTGAGCTTGCCCGAGCTCAGCGTGAACAGGTCGACGAACGCGGCATAGGCTGCCGGCCCGGATGCCAGCGCGCTCAGCCACCAGACGAACAGGATCGTGCCCACGGTCGCCATGCCCGAGCCGGTGACGCGATGGACGATCGAGACCGCCATCGAGGGTCCCCATTTCCAGATCGAGAGATGCGGCGAGAGCGGTCGCGCGGGGTTGCGGACGTTGGCCAAATGGCATTCCTTTCGGGTCGACGCCGCTTCCTTAGTCCGCAGTGCAGGGGATGCAAGTCGCGATGGGGTCCTAACCCGCTCTTAACCAGTGCCGCCGCATAGCAGGAAGACCAGCGGCCGATCGTATCTGCGGTCGCTCCCAGGGGGATTGTTTACTGTGGCATCGACCAAGGACCTGCCTGCACCCGGCACGATGAGCGCCCGGATCGACATCCGGACGCGGCTGCGCGTGTTCGACTTCGAGGGATCGCTGGTTCGGTCGAGCCGCGAAGCGTGGGAAGCGCTGGAGCCCGAGATTCATTCGGTCTCCGAAGCCTATTGGCAGCAATGGCTGCGCTGCTTCGCCGACGAGCGCAGTTGGGCTACCGACGACACCGCCAAGATGATCAATCTCGGCGTGGTGTTCCTGCGCAACCGCTTCCTCGATACGCAGGGAAGCGCGTGGATCGAATCGATCGAGCGCTCGGTCGCCGCAGCCTATGACGCCGACGTGCCGCCGATGGCGCTCCTGTCGATGATCAGCGCGAGCGACCGCGCCGCGCTGCAGGTGCTGACGCGCCGGCTCGCGGACGATTCGCGCCTCGTCGGGATGATCGACACGCTGATGCGCCTCTCGGCGCTCGAAGGCGACATCACCGTCGAGCTCTACAACATGTATCGCGAGCACAGCTCGCAGAGCGCGCGCGACCGGCTTGCCGCCGAGTTCCGCGATTCGATCGGGCTGACCGTCGAGAGCGCATCGCGTGAGGGCGACCAGCTCCGCGTCCAGGCTGTGCACACCTCGGCCTCGGCGCGCGGGATGCTAGGCAAGGCCAGCGAAGTCGCTGCCGCGGCCGAGCAGTCGGCGGTGGCGATGCGCGAGGCTGCGCAGACCGCTGCCGGGCTGATCCGCGCGATCGAGGACGCGCGGATGGAAGTGGAGGCTGCCGCCGAGATCGCGACGCGCGCCTCGGGCCAGGCCGGCGCTGCGGTGGGCATGTCGGAGATGCTGTCGGACCACGCCAAGTCGATCGAATCGATCCTCGGGCTGATCCGCGACATCGCGGGGCAGACCAATCTGCTCGCGCTCAACGCGACGATCGAGGCGGCGCGCGCCGGCGATGCCGGCCGCGGCTTCGCAGTGGTTGCCCAAGAGGTGAAGAGCCTTGCCAATCAGACCGCCCGGGCGACCGACGACATCGCCGCCAAGATCGCCGCGATCCAGTCGGCGACGCGCGGCACGGTCGAGACCAATGCCTCGATCCGCGAGACCGTAGCGGAGGTCCAGGAAAGCGCGAACCGCATCCGCAGCGCGATGGAAGTGCAGGCGCAGACGGTGACCGCGATCACCGCCGCGGTCGACGAGACCGCGCTCGCCGCCGATTCGATGTCGGCGACGATCGGCGCGATCCGCGAGGATACCGAGACGGTGGCATCCGAAATCGACCGGGTCGGCCAGGGCTTCGCCGCCCTCGACGGCCAGCTCGGCACCCTCAAGTTCAGCGCCAGCGACTTCGTGTCGAAAGTCGCGGCCTAGGAGAGACGCATATGGTGGGACGGCGCGAACCGGGACGTTGGAGCGGGGGCACCCGCTCGGTCGACGAGCATCGGCGAGTCTATGACTGGGACGCGGCGATCCTGCCGGTCTGCGCCGAGATCGGCGCGCTGCTCGACGGCCAGCACGAAGCGATCGCGCGCGCCTTCTGGAAGCATTTCCTCACCATGCCGGCGAGCGCGCCGATGCGCGCGGCGCTGCAGGACGAGCGTGCCTTCGAGGAGCAGGTCCAGCTCGGCGCACGCTATTCGCGGCTGAAGTTCGAGGGGCCGTTCACCGAGGAATGGGTCGAGATGGCGTGCGGCTACGCCTCCGACACCTATAAGGGCGGCGTGCCGCTGCCCGCCGTGCTCGCTTCCTTCGCTTATGCGCACAGCGCGACGATGGCGGTGCTGCGCGAGAAGGTGAGCGAGGCCGACCGGCTCGGCCGCTATTGCGACATCGTCCAGCGGCTGGCGATGGCCGAGGCCGATCTGATGGCCGGGCATCTCGGCGCCACCGATGCGGCGCATGTCAGCGAAGAACGCCGCGACAGCTCGGCGCGCTTCCGCGCGAGCATCAGCGAATCGATCGAAGGCGCGACCGCGCTGGGCAACCGCATCCGCATCCAAGCGCAGGGCGCGTCCAGCTCGGCCCGCGGGATGCTGGGCAAGGCCAGCGAAGTCGCCGCGGCGGCCGAGCAGTCGGCGGTGGCGATGCGCGAGGCTGCGCAGACCGCTGCCGGTCTGATCCGCGCCATCGAGGACGCCCGCATGGAAGTCGAATCGGCGGCGGACATCGCGACACGCGCATCGAGCCAGGCGGGGGCCGCGGTCGGCATGTCCGAAATGCTTTCGGACCACGCCAAGTCGATCGAATCGATCCTCGGGCTGATCCGCGACATTGCCGGGCAGACCAATCTGCTCGCGCTCAATGCCACGATCGAGGCGGCCCGCGCCGGCGATGCTGGCCGCGGCTTCGCAGTGGTCGCGCAGGAGGTGAAGAGCCTCGCCAACCAGACCGCGCGCGCGACCGACGACATCGCTGCCAAGATCGCGTCGATCCAGTCGGCGACCAAGTCGACGGTCGAGACCAATGCGTCGATCCGTTCGACGGTCAGCGAGGTCCAGGAAAGCGCCAACCGCATCCGCGTGGCGATGGAGGTCCAGGCGCAGACGGTGACGGCGATCACCGCCGCGGTCGACGAGACCGCGCTCGCCGCCGATTCGATGTCGGCAACGATCGGCGCGATCCGTGAGGACACCAAGACGGTGACCAGCGAGATCGACACGCTCCAGCACGACGTCGCCGAAGTCGACGACCGGCTCAACCAGCTGCGCGCGGCTGCGGAGACCTTTTCGACCTCGGTCGCGGCCTAGATCTGTCCCGCCTTTAATCCCCCTCCCGCTTGCGGGAGGGGTTAGGGGAG
>NZ_JBYSXG010000023.1:55479-62550 GCF_058782005.1 Sphingomonas sp. FW306-1B-B10E | reverse complement strand
CCCCAATCCCCAGCCCCGCTACGTCGCGAAGCTCTTGACCAGCGAGCCTGCCACCAGCGCCCAGCCGTCGACCAGCACGAAGAAGATGATCTTCATCGGCAGGGATATCGTCGGTGGCGGCAGCATCATCATGCCCATCGCCATCAGCACCGCGGCCACCGCGAGGTCGATCACCAGGAACGGCAGCAGCAGCAGAAAGCCGATCTCGAACGCGCGGCGCAGCTCGGAGATCATGAATGCCGGCGCCAGCGTGGTCAGCGGCGTCTCGGCACGGCTCGGGATCTGCTTCTCGGCGAGATCGGCGAACAGCTTGAGGTCGCTGTCGCGCACCTGGCTCAGCATGAACACGCGAAACGGTTCGGCGGTCTTCTGAAATGCGACCTGCTCGGTGATCTTGCCCTTGGTATAGGGATCTACCCCCTCGTTCCACGACTTCTCGAAGGTCGGCGCCATCACGAAGAACGACAGGAACAAGGCGAGGCTGATGATCACCGGATTGGGCGGCACGCCGGGCGCGCCGATGCCGGTGCGCAGCAGCGACAGCGCCACCACGATGCGCGTGAAGCTCGTGACCGTCATCAGCAGCCCGGGGGCGAGGCTGAGCACGGTCAGCATCAGCACCATCTGGATGGCCTTGCCCGAAAGCTGGCCGTCGGCGCCCGCGGCACCGCCCAGATTGATCGTGGTGCCGCCGGCCGCCGCCTGCGCGTGCGCCGCCACCGGCAGCAGCACGAGCGCGGCGCCGGCCGCGATCAGGAATTTACGCATTGAGCGCCTCGCGCACCGCGGCGCGGTTCCAGCGCTTGGTATCGCGCGGACGGCGGGTGCGCTTGCGCGGCGCGGCCTTGGAAATCTCGATGACGTTCGCGGCCGGCGCCGCGTCGGCGACCTCGGCTTCGGCTTCGGCTTCCATCTCGGCGACGGCCTCGTCGGCTTCGGCTTCGGCTTCGGCTTCCGCCTCGACGCACTCGTCGTCATTGGCGCCACGCACCGCGGCGATCTTGGCACGAGACAGGTCGACCAGCTTGCCGAAATTGCTCGTGAAGCTGGCGAGGTCGGCCTGCAGATTGGCAACGGGCGCGGCCTCGGCCGGCGCCACGGGTGCCGCCGGCGCAGGGGCGACGATGCCGGTCTCGAGCGTGACATGGCCCTCGGGCCCGATCAGGATCAGATGTTCGCAGCCGTCGCGGCGGATCAAGGCAACCGAGCGCTTGGCGTCGACCGCGAGCCGTTCGACCAGCTCGACGCGCTTGCGCCCCGCGCCCGAGACGCGGCCGGGAAGCTGGATGTCGTAGCGCTTCACCGCCCACAAGGCGAAAGCGAGCATGCCCAGCACCAGGCCCAGCGCGCCCAGGGTGCGCATCATCGACAGGATGTCCATCAGTTGCGCGACTTCTTCACGAGTTCGGAGATTTCGAGCGACATGTTCTCGCCGTCGACCAGGATGCGGCCGCGCGCGACGAGCTCGCCATTGACATAGACCAGGCTCGGATCGTCCTGCCCGCAATCGAGCGGGATCATCGCCCCGCGGCTCATCTTGAGCATCTGCCGGATCGGAACCTCGGCCGAGCCGAGGACGATCGACATGTCGATCATGATTTCGTCGAGTACGGACATGCAATGCGCCTTCGCTATTCTGCTTGTCTTATAGGAAGCGTTTCGCGGGCCCCGGCGCTCAACCCGGCAAAAATTGCCTAGGTACGTTTTTTCCCTATCCCGAACCCACCCCCGGCAAGAATTGCCTATTATGAGGGAAACGGCCGCTCTGGCCGCTGTGGAGCTCGACCAAATGGACTTGAAGGCATCGCTCGGCGTCTCGGCTTCGGGGCTTCGCGCCCAGTCGCTCCGGATGCGCGTGATCGCGGAGAACCTGGCCAACCAGGATTCCGTCGCGCAGACGCCGGGTGGCGATCCCTATCGCCGCCGCGTCGCCAGCTTCAAGGCCGAGGTCGATCGCGCCACCGGCGCCACCGGCGTCAAGGTCCAGTCGATCGAAGGCGACAAGTCGGACTTCACCCGCGTCTACCAGCCCGGCCACCCGGCCGCGGACAAGGACGGCTATGTGCTCAAGCCCAACGTCAACGGCCTCGTCGAGAGCGCCGACATGAAGGCCGCGCAGCGCAGCTATGAGGCCAATCTCAATGCCATCGAGGCCGCCAAGAGCCTGACGATGCGCACCATCGACCTTCTCAAGTAAGAGGAAAATCCATGTCCATTGGAGCACTTGATGCGACTTCTGCCTATGGCAAGGTCGCAGGGATCGGCAGCGCCCTCGGCAAGCCGTCGGTCGGCAAGACCGACGAGGCCGGCGGCTTCGGCTCGATGGTCGAGAATCTCGTCACCGGCACCGCGGGCCAGCTGCGCGCCGCCGAGCATGCTTCGGCGATGCAGGTCGCCGGCAAGGGCGATCTGATCGACGTCGTCACTGCGATCGGCGCCGCCGAGACTGCGCTCGACACGATGGTCGCCGTGCGCGACCGCGTCGTCAGCGCCTATACCGACATCATGCGGATGCAGATCTGACGCATGACGCCGAGTGAGGTCATCCAGCTCGTCGAGGCGGCTTTGCTGCTCGTGCTCACCGTGGTGGGCCCGCTGCTGCTGACGTCGCTGATCGTCGGCACGGTCATCGGCCTGCTCCAGGCGCTGACCCAGATCCAGGAGACCACGCTCACCTTCGTGCCGAAGCTGCTCGCGATGGGCGTGGTGTTCCTGCTGATGCTGCCGACCATGGGCCAGGCGCTCTCCGGCTTCATGGCCAAGATCAGCGACCTGATCATCACCGGATGATCGCGCTTCCGCCCGATCTCGAGCTGCAGGTCGCGGCCTTCTTCATCGTGTTCGCCCGGGTGGGCGCGGTGCTGATGCTGCTGCCGGTGTTCGGCGAGGATTCGATCCCCGGCCGCATCCGGCTGATGATCGCCTTCGCTTTGTCCGCGGCGCTCTACGGCGCGCTCGGCGAGCCGGCGCGCGTCGCGCTCCAGCACGGCGCCGTCCTCCCCGCGGTGCTCATCACCGAATTGATGACCGGGCTGGCGATGGGCATGATCGTCAAGATCCTGTTCTTCGCGATTTCGATGGCCGGATCGATGGTCAGCCTTCAGGTCGGCCTGTCCTCCGCGGTGATCTTCGATCCCGTCCAGGCGAGCTCGGCACCGATGCTCTCCAAGTTCGTCGGCATCGCCGCCGCGCTCGTGTGCATGGGCATGCAGGTCCACCACCTCTGGCTCGGCGCGATCATCCACAGCTATGACAGCTTCCCGATCGGCGGATTGCCGCCCATGCAGGACTTCGCCCAGCTCGCCATCGCCGCGATCGGCCGGTCGATGACGCTCGGCATCAGCCTCGCCGCGCCGCTGATCGTCTACGGCATCGTCTTCAACGTCGCGCTCGGCCTGTCCGCCCGCGTCGCCCCCGCGATCCAGGTCTTCTTCATCGCCCAGCCGCTCAACCTGCTGCTCGGGCTCAGCCTGTTCGCCGCCACCGCCGGCACCATGCTCACCGTCTTCGCCACCCAGATGGGCGACGCGATGCAGGGAGGCTGGTGATGTCGGGCGGCTCGGACCAGGAAGACAAGACAGAATCGCCAACCGACAAGAAGCTCGAGGACGCCCGCGAACGCGGCGAAGTGCCGATGGCGCCCGAGATGAAGCACGCGGCGATGTTCGTCGCGGCCTTGGTCGTGATGGGAGGCCTCGGCACCTACACGATGCAGCGGATGGGATCGCTGTTCGTGCGGCTATGGGGCAGCGCCGACGATTTCCGTCTCACGCCCGAGGGCGGGCAGGACTTCGCCACCGGGCTGTTCAGCACGATCTTCACCACGCTCACCCCGATCCTCGCAGCCTTGTTCGGCTTCGCGCTGCTCGGCGGTTTCCTGCAGGGACGGCCGATGCTGTCGGCCAGCCGGATCAAGCCCAAATGGTCCAAGCTCAACCCGGTCTCCGGGTTCATGCGGACGTTCAGCAAGCAATCGCTGATCGAGTTCGTCAAGACGCTCGCCAAATTGTGCCTCGTCGTCGGCATCGGCGCCTATGTCGCCTGGCCGCACACCGCCGCGCTCGACCAATTGGTCGGCGCCGACCTGTTCTCGATGGGCGCCGCGGCGAACGACATCGTCTGGGCGATGCTCGTGCCGATCGCGATGCTCGTCGGCGCGCTCGCTCTGTTCGACTTCGCCTATCAGCGCTTTGCCTTTCTCAAAAAAATGCGGATGACCAAGCAGGAGATCAAGGACGAGTATAAGCAGTCCGAAGGCGATCCCAAGATCAAGGGCAAGATCCGCCAGCTCCAGATGCAGCGCGCCAAGGGCCGCATGATGGCGAACGTCCCCAAGGCGAGCGTGGTGATCACCAACCCGACCCACTATGCGATCGCGCTGCAATACGATCACGGTGCGATGAATGCGCCGGTGGTGGTCGCCAAGGGCGTCGACAATGTCGCGCTCAAGATCCGCGAGATCGCCGGCGAGCACAATATCCCGATGGTCGAGAACCGCCCCCTCGCCCGCGCGCTCTACGCCTCGGCCGAACTCGACCACCCGATCCCGGTCGAGCATTATGCCGCGGTCGCCGAAGTGATCAGCTACGTCCTCAAGATCGCCAAGAACAAGCGCTGACGCTGCAACGCGTCATTTATTTTGGCGTTCGTACTGTGCGGTTTTAATCGTTTCCGCCTTCCGTCGCCCGAACCTACCCTGCCTGCGACTTACCCCCGCAGGAAGGATTCGAGCCATGGACGCACCGACCACAGGCAGCCCGCTCAGCGACCCCAGCAAGGAGCCCGCCGCGCTCCGCCGCCTGCTTGGCCGCACCAATCGAGACTGGTGGCCCGAGCAGCTCAGCCTGGAGATCTTGACGCAGAACGGCGTCTCGCCCGACCCGCACGACCCCGATTTCGACTATCGCGCGGCGTTCTCCCAGATCGACTATCAGGCGCTCAAGGCCGACCTCACTGCGCTGATGACCGACAGCCAGCCCTGGTGGCCGGCCGATTACGGGCATTACGGTCCGTTCTTCATCCGCATGGCGTGGCACTCGGCGGGCACCTATCGCACCGGCGATGGCCGCGGCGGCTCGTCCTCGGGGTCGCAGCGCTTCGCCCCGCTGAACTCATGGCCGGACAACGGCAACCTCGATAAGGCGCGCCGGCTGCTCTGGCCGATCAAGAAGAAATACGGCGCCGCAATCAGTTGGGCCGACCTGTTCATCCTGACCGGCAATGTCGCGATCGAATCGATGGGCGGGCCGACCTTCGGCTTCTCCGGCGGCCGCGAGGACATTTTCGAGCCCGAACGCGACATCTACTGGGGCACCGAGGAGAATTGGGTCGGCCATGCCGACAACAAGACCCGCATCGACGAGGAAGCCGGCATGGCGCTCGAAGAGCCGCTCGCCGCGATCCAGATGGGCCTGATCTACGTCAATCCCGAGGGTCCCGGCGGCAATCCCGACACCAAGGGATCGGCGCGTGACCTGCGCAAGACCTTCTCCAACATGGCGATGAACGACGAGGAGACCGCCGCGCTCACCGCCGGCGGCCACACCTTCGGCAAGGCGCATGGCGCGGGCGACGCCTCCAAGGTCGGGCGCGAGCCAGAGGGCGCCGACATCGCCCAGATGGGCCTCGGCTGGGCCTCGACCCACGAGACCGGGATGGGCGATCACACGATCACCTCGGGGATCGAGGGCGCATGGACCCCGACGCCGACCAAGTGGGACATGACCTATTTCGACATGCTGCTCGACCACGACTATGAGCTCGAAAAGAGTCCGGCGGGCGTGCAGCAATGGCACCCGGTGGGCAATCCCGAAGAGACTCTCGCCCCGGCCGCGCACACGCCGGGCAAGAAGGTCCCGACGATGATGACCACCGCCGACAAGGCGTTCAAGGACGATGCCGACTATCGCAAGATTCTCGAGAAGTTCCGCGCCGACCCCGCGTACTTCGCCGATGCCTTCGCCCGCGCCTGGTTCAAGCTGACCCACCGCGACATGGGGCCCAAGACTCGCTATCTCGGGCCGGAGGCGCCGACCGAGGACCTGATCTGGCAGGATCCGATCCCCGCCGGCACTCCGCTCAGCGATGGCGATGCCGCGACGCTCAAGGACAAGATCGCCGGCTCCGGCCTCACCGTCCAGCAGCTCGTCAAGACCGCCTGGGCGTCGGCCTCGACCTTCCGCAATTCGGACAAGCGCGGCGGAGCCAATGGCGCGCGCATCCGCCTCGCCCCGCAAAAGGACTGGGAAGCCAACGAGCCGGCCGAGCTCGCCAAGGTCCTCGCGGTCTATGAGGACATCAAGGCAAGCTTCGGGGGCAATGTCAGCATCGCCGACCTGATCGTGCTCGGCGGCAATCTCGGCGTCGAGCAGGCGGCCAAGGCGGCGGGGCATGACGTCAGCGTGCCCTTCACTTCGGGGCGCGGCGATGCGACCCAGGAATGGACCGATGTCGACAGCTTTGGCCCGCTCGAACCGCGCGCCGACGGCTTCCGCAACTATCTCGGGGTCAAGTTCAACGTGCCCACCGAGGAGCTGCTCGTCGACCGCGCCCAATTGCTCAATCTCTCGGCGCCTGAAATGACCGTGCTCGTGGGCGGGCTGCGCGTGCTCGGCGCCAGCCACGCGAAGGCGGGCAAGCACGGCCAGTTCACCGATCGGCTCGGCCAGCTGACCAACGACTTCTTCGTCAACCTGCTCGACATGGGCACCGCGTGGAAGCAGGTGTCCGAGGATAGCGACGAGGAATTCGTCGGCAGCGACCGCGGCTCGGACACCGAGAAATGGACCGCGTCGCGCACCGATCTTGTGTTCGGCTCGAACTCCCAGCTCCGCGCGATTGCGGAGGTCTATGCCTGCGACGATGCCAGCGGCAAGTTCGTCCGCGATTTCGTCGCGGCCTGGACCAAGGTGATGAACGCCGACCGCTACGATCTGGCGCGGTAAGCCCTACCCCCTCCCTGCTTGCAGGGAGGGGATATTACCCTTGTTCCCCGGCGAAGGCCGGGGCCCAGCTTCGGTGAAGGCGATAGGGAGTAGCGCCGTCTAAAGCGCTTGCGACTGGGCCCCCGCC